>NZ_JBHWYY010000002.1:110346-165106 GCF_042728595.1 Isoptericola sp. NPDC060185
GTCGGCCAACTGGTCACCGACCACCTGCTGCGCATCCCGATGCACCGCGTCGCCGACGCGCGGCCCGGCTCTTCGCACGTCTACGAGTTCGCCTGGCCGTCCAACCTGCCCGACCTCGTCGCCTGGCTCACTCGTCGGCCCGCGCGCGCAGCTCGTAGCGGGGGTTGAACATCGTGCGGCGCCCGTCGACGTCGCAGACCAGGCCCTCCACGCGGATCCGTCGGCCCGGGTCGATACCCGCGATGGACCGGCGCCCGAGCCACACGAGGTCGAGCGATCCCGACCCGTCGTACAGCTCCGCCTCCACGGTGGGAACCCCTTCGCGGGGCCGGAGCACGACCGAGCGCAGCGAGCCCGCCGCGCTGGCGCGCTTGCGGTCGCTCAGCTGGGACACGGGCGTGCATCCGCGGTAGGTGGCGGCCTCGTGCCGCTCCTCGTCGGCGGCGACCTCGTCGGCCGAGGCCAGCGCGTGCTGGACGGCGGTGCGCAGGGACATCAGTGCTCCAGGCGGGTGGTCATGGCCGTGGGCCGGTCAGCGGATCTCGGTGATCTCCGGGCCGCGGGTCAGCGGGTCGAACGACGGCGTCTGCGGCGCGGCGCTCTCGGGGCCGGCCGCGGGCTCGCCGTCCGGGGTGCCGCCCTGGCGGGCGTTCTTCGGCAGCGTGAGGGTCAGCAGGTCGCGCGGCGGGCGGGGGTTGCCGTCCCGCACGACGACGACGTTCGCGAAGACGGACTCCAGCGGGCGGGCCGCCTCGGGGTCGATCGCGGCGCGCCCGGACAGCACGCCGCGCAGGAACCAGCGCGGGCCGTCGACGCCCACGAAGCGGGCGGGGCGCACGGCCGGCTGCCCGTCGGGACCGGTGGCCGGGATCCGCGCGATGAGCTCACGCCCGAACGTGCCGGGCACGTCGTCGACGGTGCCGCCCTGGCGCGTGATGGACGTGCCGATCTCGGCGCGCACCTCGTCCCAGATCCCGTCCGTGCGGGGAGCGGCGAACGCCTGCACCTGCAGGCCGGAGCCGCCGAGGGTCGCCGAGACGCCGGTGACCTTCTGGGTCTTCTTGTCGACCTCCATGCGCAGCTCGAGGCCCGGCAGGACGGGCAGCCAGATGGCGCCCAGGTCCACGCGCGGGCCCATGCCCGTCACCTGGGTGGAGTCGAACGGCCCGCGCTCGGGGCGGTCCGCCGCGCCGGCGTCCTCGCCGTCGGCGGCGGGCGTCGCGGCGCTCTCGGGCGCCGCCTCGCCGGTCTCCTTCTTCGACGCGTTGCGCCGGAACAGCCCCACGGAGGATCTCCTTCTCGTCGTCCTGCTCGTCCGGTGATCGGCCCGAGCGGGTCCTACCCATCTCCCACAGTAGACCGGTTCGGCCTCCCTCAGGGGTGCCCCGCGGGGCCGCCGGTCAGGCCCCGGCGAAGCCCCCGCTGGAGCCCAGGCCGCCGTCGCCGCGGTGCGAGCCCGGCAGGCTCGTCGCCACGAGGAAGCGGGCGTGCTCCACCCGCTGGACCACGAGCTGGGCCACCCGGTCGCCCCGGCGCAGGTGCACCGGCTCGGCGACGTCGGTGTTGAGAAGGATCACCTTGATCTCCCCGCGGTAGCCCGCGTCGATCGTCCCGGGCGCGTTCACCACGGTGACGCCGTGCTTCGCGGCGAGGCCCGAGCGCGGGTGCACGAACGCCGCGAACCCCTCCGGCAGCGCGATCGCGACGCCGGTGGGCACCGTGACGCGGCCCTGCGGCGGGATCTCCACGTCCACCGTCGTCACGAGGTCGGCCCCCGCGTCGCCCGGGTGCGCGTACGCGGGGGTCGGCACGTCGTCGAGCAGGGTGACGAGGACGTCCACGGTGCTCGCGTCGTGGCTCATGTCGTGGCTCGCATCGTGGCTCACGGGCGGGGTCACGGGCTGGCTGGCGGTGTCGGACACCCGCGAAGCGTAGCCGACCGACCGGCGGTCACCCGGCCCGCGAGCGGCTGGGATGATGGGGCCATGAGCGAGCAGCAGCCCGAGGACTCCTCCACCACCGGCCCGGCCTTCCGCGAGCGCCTCTCGCCCGGCCCGGGCGCCTGGTGCGGCGCGGTCGGGCTGGGCCTGATCGTCGGGGTGACGCTGTGGCCCCTCATGCACGCGGTCGGTGTCGTGGTCGGGGTCCTCGTCGCGGCGGGCACGCTCGCCGCGCTCCTGGCGACCGCCCCGGTCATCGAGGTCACGGACGGCCGGCTGCGCGCCGGCCGGGCCCAGATCGGCGTCGACGTGCTGGGCGAGATCACGACGATGGACAGCCCCGAGGAGATGCGCACCGCGCTCGGCACCGCCCTCGATGCGCGCGCCTTCGTGTGCCTGCGCGCGTGGGCCCGCACCGGGGTGCGCGTGGACCTCGAGGACCCGCTGGACCCGACCCCCTACTGGCTCCTGTCCACCCGGCGTCCGCAGGAGCTCGCGGCCGCGCTCCGCGGCTGACTGGGGACGACGAAGGCCGTCACGTCCTCGACGTGACGGCCCGTGTCGTCCGTGGTGCTGCGCGCCCCCGGCGGTGGTGCAGGGACTGCGGCTCAGGCAGCGCACTCCGTGCAGACCATCTGGCCGTTCTTCTCGTAGGCCAGCTGGCTGCGGTGGTGGACGAGGAAACAGCTCGTGCAGGTGAACTCGTCGGCCTGGCGGGGCAGGACGCGGACCGCGAGCTCCTCGCCGGACAGGTCGGCGCCGGGAAGCTCGAAGCCTTCCGCGGCCTCCGTCTCGTCCTCGTCGACAACACCCGACGACTTGTCGGAACGACGCGCCTGGAGCTCCTGGATCGAGTCCTGCTCCGCGTCCTCGTCGTTCTTGCGGGGGGCGTCGTAGTCGGTTGCCATCTGTGTGGTCACGCTCCGTGGTGTCGGTATCGGTACGCGCTGATAATGCTCGGTGACCGGGTTTTGTTCCCGGTCGGCCCACGGATTGTGCACCATTTCGGGCGGGCGCGCGACACCGCACGCTGTTCCCCGTGTCACAGCGCCGTCATCGGGCTCTGACCTGCGACGACATCGGTCGGTCGTGGCGTTCACCGCCAGCGGACAGCCGGGCGGTGACGAACTTTTTCACCTGCTCCGGCGGCGCGGAGCGGGGCCGAACCCGGTCGCCGTCAGGCCCCGGTGTCGGCACCCGCGTCCTCGAGCAGCCGGACCAGCTCGTCGACGACGGGCGGCGCGCCGGCGACGGTCATCGTGCTGCCCGCACCGCGTCCGCGCAGCCCGCCGACCCACGCGCCGGCCTCCGCGGCGACGAGCCCGCCCGCCGCCATGTCCCACGGGTTGAGCCCGCGCTCGTAGTAGAGGTCGACCGCGCCCTCGGCCAGGAGGCACAGGTCGATCGCCGCCGACCCCAGCCGCCGGATGTCCCGGACCCGTGGCAGCACGTCCGCCAGGACGCGAGCCTGCTCCGCGCGCCGCGCGGCGGCGTAGCCGAAGCCCGTGGCGACCAGCGACTCGGCCAGCGAGGCCGGCCGGCGCACGCGCAGCGGCGCGCCGTCCCGCTCGGCGCCTCCGCCGCGGGCGGCCGTCCACGTGCGGCCGTCCACCACCGAGTGCACGCACCCGGCCAGGGCCGTCCAGCGCTCGGGGTCCACGGGCCCGGCGACGACCGCCACGGACACCGCGTAGGACGCGACGCCGTAGAGGTAGTTGACCGTGCCGTCGATCGGGTCGAGCACCCAGGTGAGCCCGGAGGTGCCGGGGACGTCGTCGCCCTCCTCCCCCAGGATCGCGTCGTGCGGCCGCTCGGCGGCGAGCCGCGCACGCAGCAGCGCCTCCGAGGCGCGGTCCATCTCGGTCACCGGGTCGACGGCGCTCGACTTGGTCGCCGCGACCTCGACCTGCGCAGGCCTCCCGTCGCGGACCAGCGCGCCGGCCTCGCGCGCGAGGCTGCGGGCCAGGTCGCGCAGCGCCTCGACGTCGTGCCGCTCGGTGTCGTACCCCTCGCCGCCGTCGTGTCCCGGGTTCCCTGCCGCGTCGTCGTCCACGCGCTACATCTTCCCGGACCGCCGGCCCCAGCGCGCGGTCCAGCCGGGACCGGGGTGCGGCACGGTCCACCCGCGCGCGAGGGACAGGAGGCGGAACCCGAGGACGAGCACCACGACCCCGAGCCCGGTCCAGACCCCGAGCTCGCCCGCCTGCCACAGCGCCGCGGTGATGCCGGCGCCCACCAGGGCGGGCACGGCGTAGAGCTGGCGGTCGGCGAACACGAGCGGCACCTCGCCCACGAGGACGTCGCGCAGGATCCCGCCGCCCACGGCCGTGAGCATGCCGACCACCACGGAGGCGAGCACGCCGGCGCCGAGGCCCAGAGACTTCGTCGTGCCCTGGAGCACGAAGAGCGCCAGGGCCGCGGCGTCGAGCACCAGGATGGAGCGGCGCATGCGCTCCAGGCCCGGGTGGAAGAAGAAGATGATGACGCCCGCGGCCAGGGCCGCCGCCACCAGCCGCCAGCTCGAGATCCCGACAGGCGGGGTGTCGCCGATGAGGAGGTCGCGCAGGATGCCGCCCCCGAGCCCCGTCACCCACGCCAGCACGAGCACGCCGAAGGCGTCGAACCTCTTGCGCACGGCAGCGAGGCCGCCCGAGACGGCCGCGACGAAGACCGCGACGAGCTCGACGACGGAGACCGGGCCCGAGGTGAACACATCCACGGGACGTCATCCTCCCAGGCGCCGCCGGCACCGGCGCGTCAATCGACGGCACACCGACGCGCCTGCGCCGCGGCGCCCCGCGCCGGTGGCACCCTCGAACCGGCGGACCCGCCCCGACTGAACGTCACCGTGGGCGACCTGTGAGGGAGGAAGCATGGCCGAGCTCGAGCTCGTGAGGCTGCACGAGGACGGTGAGCGCCTGGTCCTGCGCGGCCCGGACGGCACCGAGAGCACGCTGCCCATCACGGAGGCGCTGCGCGCCGCGGTGCGGCGGGACCGGCCGCGCACGGAGGCGCTGCGCGCCCAGGCCGCGACGACGCTGCGCCCGCGCGACCTGCAGGCGCGCCTGCGCGCCGGGGCGACGGCGGAGGAGCTGGCCGAGGAGTCCGGCCTGCCCGTCGAGCACGTGCAGCGGTACGAGTGGCCGGTGGTCGCCGAGCGCGACCACGCGATCGGCCAGGTGCGCGCCCACCGGCTGCCCGGCGACGAGGAGTCGACGACGCTCGGCGAGGTCGCGGACACGCGGCTGGCCGCGCGCGGGGTCACGACCGCCGAGGCGCGCTGGTCCGCGCGGCGCGACGGCGCCGCGCCGTGGGTGGTCGAGGTGCGGTTCTCCGCCGGCGACCGCGACCGCTCCGCGCGCTGGACCTACGACCCCAAGGGCCGCGTCGTGACGCCGCTCGACGACGAGGCGCGCTGGCTCGGCCAGCCCGACGACCCGCTCTCCCCGGACGTGCTGGGCGTGCCCTCGGCGGGCAGCCGCACCGTCCCGCCGCGCCGCCACGTCGAGGACGACACCACGGCCCTCCTGCTGGACGACCTCGCCGGACGGCGCGGGCAGCGCGCGGGAGAGCGGCTGCGCTCCCCCGCGCCCCGGCGCCAGGACGAGGAAGCCCCGACCGCCTCGGAGGTCCCGGTGGGCCGCGTGTCGGCGCCCGGGGTCGAGCTCGCGCCCGCGGACCCCGATCCCGACGGTGCCGACCAGGCCGCCGGCGCCAGCGTCGTCGACCTCGGCTCGCGCCGCGCCGGGATGCGAGTCCCGGCGCCGGAAAGGTCGACGCACCCGTCCGGCAGCGCCCGCCGGCCGATGCCCGGGGTGCCCGGCGCGCCCGGCTCCGCCGCGGACGAGCCGGCAGACGGCGGCGAGGACCGGCCCGCCGCGGCCCGCGACGACGTCGTGGACGACGCTCCGGCGCCAAGCGGACCGCCCGCCCAGGGCGCCGGCCCCCAGCCGGCCGCGCCCGCCCCCCGCAACGACAAGCCCGCGTCGGCGCGCCGCTCGGGGCGCAAGGGCCGCGCGCAGGTGCCGAGCTGGGACGAGATCGTCTTCGGCGGCGGCCGCCCGTCGTCCTCCTGACCGTTCCGACCGGCCTACGCGCCGTCGCCCAGGTCCAGCCGGTCGGTGACCGCGGACCGGAGGCGGGCGTCGGCGTCCGTCATCCGGCGCATGTGGTGGCGCCGGCACAGCACCTCGTAGGACACCGGCGCGGCGTCCGGCGCGCCCGCCACGTCGCCGATCACCACCTGGTCGCCCTCGACCACCATGACGCCGCCCACCGTGCGCGCGTTGTGCGTGGCCCGCGCACCGCACCAGCACAGCGACCGCACCTGCAGCACCTCGATGCGGTCCGCGAGCTCGATGAGCCGCGCCGCGCCGGGGAACAGGCGGGTGCGGAAGTCGGTCGTGATGCCGAACGCGAAGACGTCCAGCTCCACCTCGTCCACGAGGCGGGCGAGCTGCTCCACCTGGGCCGTGGAGTAGAACTGCGCCTCGTCGCACACCAGGTAGTCCACCGTCCGGCCGGACTGCCGCTCCCCGGCGACCACGTCCCAGAAGTCGGTGCCGTCGGTGACCTCGCGGGCGTCGACCTCGAGGCCGAGGCGCGAGGAGAGTCGGGAGTTCCCCGCACGGTCGTCGCGCGTGAAGATCAGCCCGGTCCGCCCGCGCGCGCGGTGGTTGTGGTCGGTCTGCAGGGCCAGCGTCGACTTGCCGCTGTCCATGGTCCCGGAGAAGAAGACGAGCTCGGCCATGGGGCAGATCCTGTCAGATCCTGTCAGGCCCGCGGGCCTTCCCGGCCCTACTGCCCGACGCGCCCGTCGACGCACTCGCGCAGCAGGTCGGCGTGGCCGCAGTGGCGCGCGTACTCCTCGACGTGGCTGAGCAGCAGCTCGCGCAGCTGGATCTCGCCGCCGGGCTCGGGGCCGAGGTCGGACAGCCCGGCGTTCGTCGTGGAGAGGTCGGCGATCGACGCCACCATGCGGTCCGTCGCGGCAGCCTCCGTACGCCAGCTCCGGAACGCCTCGTCCACCACCGCCGGGTCGGCGACCGCGCCGTCCCAGTCGCCGTCGCGGTGGCCGTCGCTGCGGTACAGCCACGGCACGTCCTCGCCGGTCATGATGCGGCGCACGTGCCGCTCGTCCTCGGTGACGTGCCGCACCAGCCCCAGCAGGGACATGGTCGACGGCGGCACCGAGCGGCGGGCGAGCTGCTCGGCGTCCAGGTCCGCGCACTTCATCTCGAGGGTCAGCCGGTAGGAGCGCAGCGCGTCGAGCAGGAACGCCCGTTCGTCGTCCGCCCCGGGCTCGCGCTCGAGGGCCTCGCGCGGGTCGTCGTCCGGGTCCACCCACATGTCGGGGTAGACGGTCGCCCGGGTCCACCGGGACGCGGGACGGGGCTCCTGCTCACGGGGTTCCATCCCGGCATCGTGACACCCGGGCGACGGGCTCGCCACGACTTTCGCGGCGCCGCGACGCGGCCCTCGAGCGCGGCTACGCCTGCGCGACGAGCAGCGGCACGACCATCTCCGCCGGCGTGAGCGACCCGTGCACGCCGGGCATCTCGCGCGCCCCGGACGGGTGCAGCCGCGAGTCGACGACGGTCGCCGCGCCGCGGGCCGCGACCAGCACGTCGCCGACGGCGGGCAGCACGTGCGGGGCGACGGGCCCGAGCCAGCCCGCGGCGACGGCGTCGTCCCGCAGCATGACGAGCGCGTCGTCGCCGAGCACGCCGGCCCACCGCTCCGCGACGTCGCGGGGGTCCGCGGCGGGCTCCACGTAGACGTGGGTGGCGCGCGGCTCGCCGCCGAGCAGGGCGACGTCGCGCGCCAGCTCGGGGTGCGCCGCGACGTCGTGCTGGCGCGCCTGGTCCGCGGTGACCTGTCCGTGGTCGGCGGTGACGACGACGAGCGTGCCGCGCGGGACGGACCGCACCAGGCGGCGCAGCTCGGAGTCCGTCTCCTCGAGGGCGTCGCCCCACTGCCACGACTGCGGGCCGTGCTGGTGGCCCGCCTTGTCCACGGCTCCGTGGTACAGGTACACGAGGCCGGGCT
Organism: Isoptericola sp. NPDC060185; assembly: GCF_042728595.1. Lineage (NCBI taxonomy): Bacteria > Bacillati > Actinomycetota > Actinomycetes > Micrococcales > Promicromonosporaceae > Isoptericola > Isoptericola sp. NPDC060185. Next base: position 118,335 of record NZ_JBHWYY010000002.1, read on the forward strand.
CGCGCAGCTCCCGCACCGTCGCGCCGACCTGGGCGTCCAGGCCCTCCGCGGTCACGTACCGCGGCCCGCGCAGGGCCGCCCGGGTCATCCCGGAGCCGGCGAACCGCGCCGGGCCGGGCGCGACGACGCGCACGCCGTCGGCGGCGAGCGTCTGAAGCACCGTGCGCTCGCGCTGCAGGTCCTCGGGCTCCGTCCGCATCGGTCCGGAGAGCTTCGTGCGCCGGTACGGGTCCGACTGCTCGGTCCACGAGACGGTGGTGGCCAGGCCGCCCGTGGCGGGGTTGCGCTGCGTGTAGCCCAGCAGCCCCGTGCGGCCGGGCGCGGTACCCGTGCCGAAGGTCGCCAGCGCGGCCGCCGTCGTCGACGGGAAGCTGGACAGCACGGAGCGGCCGTCCGCCGCGAGGGAGCGCAGGAACGGCGCGTGCCCGCCGCGCTCCGCCAGGTTGGCGAGCCCCAGCCCGTCGACCAGCACGACGACCGCGCGCTGCACGCCCGCGGGCAGGCCGAGCGCGTCGCGGCAGTCGGCCGAGCGCAGCCCGGTGGCGGTGGTGACGTCCTTGCCGAGGGACCCCGCCACTGCGGGCAGGACGGCGGCGAGGGAACCCGTCCCGTACGACGGCGCGATCAGGCCGTCGGGAAGCGCGACCGTGGTCGTCATCGGGCGGCGCGCCCGCCCGCCCCCGTGGCGGCCGACAGGGAGCGCGCGAACGCCGTCGCCCGACGCAGCGCGTCGCGGCCCTCGGCGGCGCCGCTGACCCGCACGACGACGTCGTCCGGGGTGAGCTGGCCCGTGAGGCCGTGGTCGGCCTCGCACGCCGGGTCGGGGCACTGCGCGGGCTCCAGGTCGATCCGGGAGACGGCGCCCCAGCCGATGGCGAGGGTCAGCTCGGACGCGCTGTCGCCGGGGCGGTGCTCGGCCGGCTCGTCGACCACATGGGTGAGCGCGACCGACCGGATCTCGCCGAGCGGCACGGCCTCGGTGGTGGCCGCCGCGGACGACGGGTGGGCGGCGTCGCCCTCGTGGTCGTCGACGTGGGCGGTGACGAGCCGCGTGGGCGTCAGCGCGAGCACCGTGAGGTGGCGGCGCACCGCGTCGTCGAAGGTCGTCTCCGCCTGCACGAGGTGGGCGAGCACGTCCTCGTCGGCGAGCGCGACGTCCAGGACGTCCTCCACGAGGTCCGGGTAGTACCCGGCCCGTCGCACGTGGGCGGACAGGTCGGCACGGAGGTTGTCTCGAGCGGTGGCATGCGGCACCCGGGCATTGTCCCACTCCCGGGGGCCCGCGTGCGCTCGGGCGGCTAGGGCGCCAGCCAGGGCATCGCCGCCATGGCGAGGGTCGAGGCGGCCGCCGCCGCGAGCTCGGCGCGGAGCAGGACGTCGCCCTGCCGACGGGCCTCGACCGCGCAGGCGACGGCGTAGCCCACCGCCACCGCGGCCGCGACCACCAGCACGGGCGCGGTCCCGAGCGCCGCAGCGCCGTGGTGGCCCGGCGCGTGCCCCGCGGCCGGCCCGCCCGGCCCGACGGCCGCCGCCAGCACGAGCACGCCCATCGCCACCGGGTGCAGCGCGCGGAGCGTGCCCGGCCCGGCCGGCGGGCCGTCCCACGCGGAGCGGCGCCGCGCGGCGAGCGCGACGAGGCCGAGCCCGACGAGCACGGCCGCCCACGCCCACGGGCGCAGCAGGGTGCCGCCCGTCAGCATCGTGTCGGCCATGCCGAGCAGCATCGCGGCCATGCCCGCCACGGCCGTGGCCCCGACCGGGTGCCGCCCCGCGAGGCAGCACCCGGTCCCGACCCCGGCTGCGGCGAGCGAGCCCGCGGCGAGGACGACATGCACGGTGCGCGCTCCGGTCTCAGTGGTGGTGCTCGTGGCCCACCGAGGCCACCGGCGTGGCTCCGGGACGGGTCCACTGGATCGTCGGGCGCCCGCCGGCGCCCTCGTTCCCGACGCCGTCGGCGTCCGCACGCCAGAACCAGCAGGGCGCCTTGCCCTGCGGCCAGCCGTCCGGGTAGTCCTGCCATGCCTCCATGCGCCCGCGCGGCGTCATGTCCAGCAGGGCGAGCGCCGGCATCGTGGCCTCGCCGCCGCGCCCGGTCAGCGTGCCGGTGAGGAACACCCGCTCGCCGACGCGCAGGAAGCACATCCAGGTCCCGAAGTCCTCCCCGTTCACGTCCGGGTCCGCCACGTCGACCACGGAGTACCAGTGCTGCGGGTACCCCATGAACGCGACGAACGGCGCCAGCTCGTCGTACGGCGCCTGGGCGAACACGGCGAGCGACACGCCGCGGGCGTTCAGGTAGGCGGGGTCCTGCGCGGGGAAGTACGTCAGCGTGCAGCCCTCGCACTGGTTCTCGAACGGTTCGCCCGCGTGCCACATGTGCTTGTAGACGACGAGCTCCTCGCGCCCGTCGAACAGGTCGAGCAGGGTGGTCGGCCCGCCGGCCCCGACCACCGTGGCGCCCGCGTCGACCTCCGTCATGGGCAGCCGCCGGCGGGCCGCCGCGATGGCGTCGCCCTCCCGTGTGTGCGCCTTCTCCCGCACGAGCAGCTCGTCGCGGGCGGCCTGCCAGGCCGCCCGGTCGACGACGGGCGGGACGGCCGGCGCTGCGTGGCTCTCCCCGCCGCGGCGGGCGTGGCTCTCGGTGATGCTCATGGCACTCTCCTCGACGTCGTCGGACCGCCGGCATCGCGGCGGACTGGCGAGCGCGCCGAGAGTCGTCGACGCGCTCCACCCTGTCGACGAACGAGGAGCGGTCCGACCGACAGCCTCGGCGAGATCCGCCCGGATCGGCCCGAGGCCTCAGCCGGGCAGGGCCCGGCGGGGCGCGTCGGCACGCTGGGCGGCCCGCAGCCGGACGCCCGCGTGCAGCACGCTCACCCCGGCGGAGCCGACCACCACCGGGTACAGCTCCAGGGAGGCGACCTCGGGCAGGTCGTCCGCGAGGACGGACACGCGCGCGAGCACGTCCTCGAGAGCGTCGATGTCCGCCTCCGGGGCGCCGCCGTAGCCGAACAGCCGTGGCGCGGCCCGCACCGTGCGGACCATGGCGGCCACGTCGACGTCGGTCAGGGGCGGGATGCCGTAGGCGACGTCGTCCAGGAGGTCGGTCGCGTCGCCCGCGAGCCCGAACGACACCTTGGGCCCGAACAGCGGGTCCTCGCCGGAGCGGATCACGCAGGGCACCCCCACCGGCGCCATCGACTGCACCTCCATCTCCGGCTCGGCCTCCCCCAGCACCTCCCGGGCGACCTGGCGCATGCGCTCGACGTCGGCGCGCAGCTCGCCCTCGTCGGCGATGTCGAGGCGCACCCCGCCGAGGTCGGTGCGGTGGCGCAGCGCGGTCGAGGCCGTCTTGAGCGCGACCGGCCAGCCGAGCTCCCCCGCCGCGGCCACGGCCTCGTCCGCCGTCCGCACCGTCCGCGAGCGCCACAGCCGCAGCCCGTAGCAGTCGAGCAGCTCCGCCGTCTCGTCCTGGGTGAGGCCGCGGCCGTCGCCGTCCGCGGCCCCCGCGAGCCAGCCCTCGACGAGCCGACGGGCGTGGCGGGCGTCCATGCCGTCGGGCCGCACGTGCGTGCCCCGGTCCTCCGTGCGCCAGCGGGCGTAGGTGACGACCTTGCCCAGCGCGGTCACCGCGTCCTCGGGCGTCGAGAAGGCGGGGATCCGCACGGGGGTGCCGTCGGGGCCGGTCGCGGCGAGCTCGTCGGGCAGCCCGCTGAGGCCGAGCATCGAGGCCACGGTGGCGCGTCCGGTCCGGGCCGCGGCCCCCGCGACGGCGCGGGCCACCGCACCGGTGCGGGGCACCACCACGGGCACGTCGACGGCGACGACGACGTCGCACGCCCCCGGCGCGTACAGCGCGTCGGTCACCTGGGCGATCTGCGCGTCCGTCGCGTCAGGCGGCAGGAAGTCCGACGACGCGGCGACGACGAGGCCCGCGGCGGCCGCGGCCTCCGCCACCAGGGCCGCGAGCGCGGCCGACGACGCGAGGATGCCGACCCGTTCCCCCGCCGGCAGCGGCTGGTGGGCCAGCACCTGCGCCACGTCCATGAGCTGGTGGGTGTTCTCGGCCCGGATCACGCCCGACTGCCGCAGCATCTCGTCGAGCAGGCGGCGCGGTGCGCGGGTCGCGCGCACCGCGTGGCCGGGGGGCACGACCTGCCCGGACTGCCCCGCCACCACGACCACCACGGGCTTCACCCCGGCGAGCCGGCGCGCGATCCGGGAGAACTTGCGCGGGTTGCCGATGGACTCGAGGTAGAGGCAGACGACCGCCGTGCGGACGTCGTCCTGCCAGTACTGCATGAGGTCGTTGCCCGAGACGTCGGCGCGGTGCCCGGCCGACAGCAGGGCCGAGACGCCCAGCCCGCGCCGCTCGAGGGTGCGCGTGAGCGTGACGGCCGCGGGCGCCGACTGGCAGAACATCCCGACGACACCGGCGCGCGGCGCCCGCTCGGCGAGGCTGGCGTGCAGGCTCGCGCCCGGGGTCGTGGTGAGCAGCCCGAAGGACGCCGGGCCGACCACGCGCATCCCGCCCGCGTGCGCGGCGCGCACCAACTCGCGCTGCCGCGCCAGCCCGGCGGGCCCCGTCTCGGCGTAGCCCGCGGCGAGGACGACCACGCCGCGCACGCCGCGGCCGGCCAGGCGCCGCACCGCGGCCACGGCCCGGCCGGGCGGCACGGCGAGCAGCACGAGGTCGACGTCCGCCACGTCGTCCCACGACGCGGCCACCGCGACGCCCGGGCCCGCCAGGTCCGACGGCGCGGGCAGCCCGTCGGGGAGCGGCCCGGGAGCGCCGAGCACCGTGAGCTCCGTGTCCCCCGGGTCGGCCAGCGCGGAGTCCACCACGCGGCGGGCGAGGTGGTGCTCCGGCGTCGCGGGTCCCGGCCCGGCGGGTCCGGGGCCCACCAGCAGCACCCGCCGCGCGGACAGCAGCGCCTGCATGGACCGCGCCTCGGCGCGGTGCTCGCGGTCGGCCATCACCTCGCGGGAGCGCTCCGTGGGATCGAGGTCGAAGGCCACCGTCACGACGCCGTCGTCCAGGTGCTGGCTGATCGCGTACCCGGCGTCGCGGAAGACGGCGAGCATCGACGCGTTCTGCGGCAGCACGTCGGCGGTGAATCGCCGCACCCCGCGCTCGCGCGCCGCGGCCGCGACGTGCTCGAGCAGCACGGACCCCAAGCCCTTGCCCTGCATCGCGTCGGCGATGTTGAACGCGACCTCCGCCTCGGTGTCGGTGACCTTGTCGTACCGCGCGACGCCGAGGACGTCCTCGCGCGGGTCGCCCGCCTCGTCGACGCCGGGGCGCACCCCGATCAGCGCGACGCGGTCGTGCTGGTCGAGGTGGGTGAGGCGGTCCAGCTCGCGCTCGGTGAGCCGCTTCACGGGGGCGAAGAACCGAAAGTACGCCGAGCGCTCCGACTGCGCCTCCTGGAAGCGCTGGATGGCGTCGGCGTCGGAGGGGCGCAGCGGGCGCAGGTGCATCGTCGAGCCGTCGCGCAGCACGACGTCGGCCTCCCACGCGACCGGGTACTCGGGCCCCGGCTGCGGGTCCTGCTGCGCGCCTGGCCGGGCGTCCGGCTGGTCGGGTTCGTCCACCCGTGCAGGCTATCCGGGGCCCCCGACGGCGGCTCGTCGCCGCGCCTGCACGGCCGTGTGGGTCCCGACGACTAGAGTCTGGTGCCGTCCTCGAGAGCCCCCGCTCCCGTCACCGAGCACACCGAGAACCAGGAGCCGCACCGCATGGCGCGCAAGAGCAGCAGCGCACCCGCCACCGACGAGCCGTTCGACGAGAAGATCGTCGACATCGACGTCGCGGCGGAGATGGAGGCGTCGTTCCTCGAGTACGCGTACTCCGTCATCTACTCCCGCGCCCTGCCGGACGCCCGCGACGGCCTCAAGCCGGTGCACCGCCGGATCCTGTACATGATGTCGGACATGGGCCTGCGGCCCGACCGCGCGCACGTGAAGTCCTCGCGCGTGGTCGGCGAGGTCATGGGCAAGCTCCACCCCCATGGCGACACCGCCATCTACGACGCGCTGGTGCGCCTCGCGCAGGACTTCTCCATGCGGCTGCCGCTGGTCGACGGCCACGGGAACTTCGGCTCGCTCGACGACGGCCCGGCCGCCCCCCGGTACACGGAGGCGCGCCTCGCCCCGCCGTCCATGGCGATGACCGCCGGGCTCGACGAGGACGTCGTCGACTTCGTCCCGAACTACGACAACAAGCTCACCCAGCCGTCCGTGCTGCCGTCGGCCGTCCCGAACCTGCTGGTCAACGGCGCGTCCGGCATCGCGGTGGGCATGGCCACGAACATGGCGCCGCACAACCTCGTCGAGGTCGTCGCCGCGGCCCAGCACCTCATCACGAACCCCGAGGCCACCCTCGACGACGTCATGCGCTTCGTGCCCGGCCCCGACCTGCCGTCCGGCGGCAAGATCGTCGGCCTCGAGGGCGTGCGCGACGCGTACCGCACCGGCCGTGGCACGTTCCGCACCCGCGCCACCGCCCGGATCGAGAACGTGACGGCGCGGCGCAAGGGGATCGTCGTGACGGAGCTCCCGTACGGCGTGGGCCCCGAGAAGGTGATCGAGAAGATCGCCGACGGCGTGAAGTCGAAGAAGATCCAGGGCGTCAGCAACGTCCAGGACCTCACGGACCGCACCCACGGGCTGCGGCTCGTCGTCGAGGTGAAGACCGGCTTCGACCCGGACGCCGTCCTCGAGCAGCTCTACCGCACCACCCCGCTGGAGGACTCCTTCGGCATCAACAACGTCGCCCTCGTCGACGGGCAGCCGCGCACGCTCGGCCTGCTCGAGCTGCTGCGCGTGTGGGTGGCGCACCGGATCGACGTCGTGCGCCGCCGCTCGACGTTCCGGCTCGCGAAGCGGCAGGAGCGCCTGCACCTGGTGGAGGGCCTGCTGCTGGCCATCGTCGACATCGACGAGGTCATCCAGGTCATCCGCACCTCCGACGACGCGGCCGCCGCGCGCGAGCGCCTCATGAGCGTCTTCGACCTGTCAGAGCCGCAGGCCACCTACATCCTCGACCTGCAGCTGCGCCGGCTGACCAAGTTCTCCCGCATCGAGCTGGAGAAGGAGCAGTCGGAGCTGGAGCGCGAGATCGCCGAGCTCCAGGAGATCCTCGCCGACGACGCCCGCCTGCGGGCCGTCGTCAGCGCCGAGATGGGCGAGGTGGCCGCCACCTACGGCACCCCCCGCCGCACCGTGCTGCTCGACTCGGCCGGCGGCGCCACGGCCCCCGCCGCGACGAACGGGCGCAGCAAGGCGCCCGCCATCAGCCTGGAGATCGCCGACGCCCCCACCCGCGCGCTGCTCTCCGCGACGGGGCTCCTGGCCCGCACGTCGGGCGAGGCCGCGGACGCCCCCCTCGAGCGGGCGGGCCGCCGGCACGCCCACGACGCGATGCGCGGGGACGTCGCGACGTCCACCCGCGGCGACGTCGGCCTCGTCACCACCGCGGGCCGCCTGCTGCGCGTGTCCGTGCTCGACCTGCCGGCGCTGCCGCCGGTCGACGGGCCGCCGTCGCTCTCGGGCGGCATCCCGGTCAGCGAGCTCGTCGCGCTCGCGCCCGGCGAGACCGCGCTGGCCGTGGTCTCCCTGGACGAGGACGCGCCCACCCTGGCGCTCGGCACCGCGAACGGCGTCGTCAAGCGCGTCGCCGCGGGAGACGTGCCCGCCAACCGCGACGAGTGGGAGGTCATCGCGCTCAAGGACGGCGACCGGGTCGTGGGCGCCGCGCCCGTGGGCGACGACGACGAGCTGGTCTTCGTGGCCTCCGACGCGAGCCTGCTGCACTTCGACGCCTCGGCCGTCCGCCCGCAGGGGCGCGCCGCGGCCGGCATGGCGGGCATCCGCCTGGGCGCCGGCCAGCGGGTCGTCTTCTTCGGCGTCGCGCGCGCCGCGACCCGCGACCTGCACACCGTCGTCACCGTCGCCGGGACGTCCGGCGCGCTGCCGGGCACGGGCGGCGGCTCCGCCAAGGTCACGCCCTACGAGCTGTACCCGGGCAAGGGCCGTGGGACCGGCGGCGTCCGGGCGCACCGCTTCCTCAAGGGCGAGGACGGCCTCGTCCTCGCCTGGGTGGGCGAGGGCCCGGCCCGCGCCGTGGGGGGCGCCGGGCAGCCGGCCGAGCTGCCGGAGAGCACCGACCGCCGGGACGGTTCGGGCCAGCCGCTGGCCACCCCCGTCGCGGCGATCGGGTGATCCCGCCGGTCAGCGCCCGACGGCCGCGACGATCGCGTCACCCAGGTCCTCCGGCCGCGTGAACATCGGCCAGTGCCCGGTGGGCAGGTCCACGATCTCGTAGTCGTGCAGCTTCGCGAGCTCGTCGACGAACGGGTGTCCCTCGGCCATCAGACCGCGCAGCACCTCGGCCGGCATCTCCGACGCCACGACGGTCGAGGGCACGTCGAGCCGGCGCAGGTCGTCGCCGAGACGGTGCGGCTCGCGCACCGTCCCCCCGGGCTGCGGCGCCGACTCGGCGTCGACGGCGGCGCGGATCTCGTCGGTCATGTCCCGCAGCGAGTCCTCCTCGAAGTCGGACCAGACCAGGGGCACCTCGACCACGTCGGCCGGCAGGTCCGCGTTCATCGCGTAGCCGTCGCCCACCGGGCCCGAGTCGACGTACACCACGTGCGAGACGCGGCCCGGGCGCGCGTCGGACGCCGCGTAGACGAGCCCGCCGGAGGCGGAGTGGCCCACGAGCGCCACCGGGGCGTCGGACGGCAGGGCGTCGACTGCCGCCACGACGGCGGCGACGTGGTCGGCGAGGTGGATGCCGGACCGGTCCGCGTCCTTCGACCCGAGCCCCGGCAGCGTCAGGGGGTGCGCGGTGTGGCCCGCGCGCTCCAGCACGGGGACCACGGCGTCCCAGGCGGAGCCGTTCAGCCAGAACCCGGGTACCAGGATGATGTCCATGCCACGAGATTAGGAGTGACCTCCGACACGGCACCTGCTTCACTGCCGCCATGGCCACGTCGCCCACCACGCCCGTCCCCGCGCTGCCCGACGGCTTCGAGCTCACCGCCGACCCCGCCCGCATCGACGCCGGGCGCGTGCACGCACTGCTCGTCGAGCACGCGTACTGGGCGGCAGGACGGCCCCGCGAGCTCCAGGACCGGGCGCTGGCAGGGTCCCGGAACTACGCGGTGCTCGCGCCGGACGGCGCGACGGTCGCGTACGCGCGGCTCGTGACGGACGGCGCCACCTTCGGCTGGCTCGCCGACGTCATCGTGGACCCCGATCACCGCGGGCGGGGACTGGGCACCGCCGTCGTCGCCGCGGCCATGGAGGACGTCGCCGCCCTCGGGCTCGCGCGGGTGCTGCTGCGGGCGTCGGAGGACGGACGACCGGTCTACGACCGCCTCGGGTTCACCCCTGTCCCCGAGCCCGGAACCTGGCTGGTGCGCGCGAGCACCCCGGCGACCACGAGCGCCTGACCGGCGACGTAGGTCAGCATCACCCAGAAGCCCGACGCGGGCGGCGCGAACCAGTCGGTGAAGGCCCCCAGCGCGATCATCGCGTCGGAAGCCAGGAAGACCACGCCGCCGACGCCGGCGAGCGGGTGCACGCCCGTGGCGAGCACCGCCATCGTCACCAGGCACACCCCGTACACGACGACGGCGGCGAGCAGGGGCCCGGCGGCCGCCGCGCAGGCCGCGACGAGGGCGACGGCCGCCGCGGCGTAGGGCAGCAGGAGCAGCGGCCGGCGCACGACGCTCTGCGCGCGGGTGGGCCAGAACGCCACGACGTACGCCACCTGCGCCAGCAGGAAGAAGCCGACCATCACGAGGAAGGCGGCGTGGCCGGAGAACGCGGCGGGCGCCGTGTCGCCGAGCCACGAGAGCCCGAGCGCCACGGCCACCCAGCGCACGAGCCGCGACCGTGGCGCGGGCGCGGCGCACCACAGCGTGACCGCGAGCAGCGGCATGAGCGCGCCCTGCGTGACACGGGCCCAAGCGCTCGCCTCGGCCACCTGGGACACGAGGTGCAGCACGGTGAGCATGGCCAGCGCCACGGCGGCGGCGCGCGAGCTCGGGGTGGGCAGCAGGCGCTGCGGCGGCGCGGGCAGGAGCCCGGCATGAGCGACGTCGGTCACGGCGGGCAGCCTAGGCCCCCCGGGGCCTCCGTCGAAACCCGCTCCGCGCCGTCCTGTGCGCGCCGCCGGTCAGAGCTCGATCGACACCAGCCGCGACCCGTGCCGCTTGGCGTACCCCAGGCTCGCGTAGAGGCCGTGCGCGCCGCTCGGGTTCTGGGTGTCGACGTCGAGCGCCGCGGCCGCCATCCCGTCGGCGGCGAAGGCCCGCATCCCCTCCGCGAGGAGCGCGACGGCGACCTTGCGGCCGCGGTACGCGCGGCGCACGCCGAGGATCTCCGTGTAGCCGAACGGGTAGCCGCGCACGGCGAAGTCCTCCGTGTACCTCGCGGCGATGTGGTAGCCGACGACGAGCGGCTCGCCGGCCCGCAGCGCCGCCGCGGTGTCGGGGTCCGTGGCCGGGGCGGCGAGCAGGGCGTCGAGGTCGGGAGCAGGGTCCACGACGACGAACGACCACTCGGGCGCGTAGGTGCTGCGCCCGCTGCGCCACTGCTCGTGCGTCATCGGCTGGCTGCCCCAGTGGTCGCGGAACGCGTCGTTGTGCGCGAGCCGGGTGGCCTCGTCGTGCTCGTCGCCGAGCGGCACGAGACGCAGGCCGCCGTCGAGCTCGACGGACGGGACCGGGCGGGCGTCGAGGTCCCGCAGGTCGCGCTCCAGGTCGGAGTAGTAGCGCCGGGGCGTGAACCCCGCGCGCTCGTGGAGCCGCACCTTGGCGGCCGGGGCGTCGTCCTCGAGGAAGCTCGCGATCCGCGCCGGGGCCTCCTTGCCGGACGCGGCCAGCACCTGACGGGCACGCGCCACCTGCCAGGCGAGCACCTCGCGGCCGATCCCCTCGCCACGGCGCTCCGGGTGCACGCCGCCCCACAGGAACGCCCGCACGAGCAGCGTGTCACCGGGCATCGACTCGACGGAGCCGTAGGCGCGCAGGGCACCCGCGGCGTCCAGCCCGAGCACCGTGTCCGCCGCGAGGTCGCGCCAGGGCGCCTCGAGGGTCTCGACGACCTCCGCCAGGGTCTCCCGGTAGGGCTCGTGGTCGGCAGCCGCGATCGTGTTCCGCAGCTCCAGGAGCGCGGGCGCGTCGGCGGTCGTCGCGGGCCGCCACGTCAGGCCGCCGGCGGTCGGCACGGGCAGCACCGCCGGGGCGGCGGCGCGCTCGGCGATCGGCGCGAGCAGGTCGGGCTGGGACATGTGCCCACGGTAGGACTCGCGCGGGGCCGGGCGCATCGGTATTTCGGCGCGGCGGGCCTGTTGCCGCCGGCGGTCGCGTGTGGCACGGTGCAGCCTGCTGACCTGCACGGACCCGAGCACGACGACCCCCGGAGCGCGCGATGACCGATTCCGTCCCCGCCGTCTACGAGCCCCTCGACGAGCGCTTCGCCGCCGTCAGGGGCGACGGCCGCCTGGAGCGGCTGTGGACCGGCGGCCGCTGGACGGAGGGACCGCTGTACGTGCCCGCCGGCCGCTACCTGCTCTTCAGCGACATCCCCAACGACCGCGTGCTGCGCTGGGACGAGGCGGACGGGTCGGTGAGCGTCCTCGAGTCGCCGGCCCGCTACCCGAACGGGCGCACGATCGACCGCCAGGGACGGGTCGTGACCTGCCGGCAGGGCGCGCGCCGCGTGGAGCGCACCGAGCACGACGGCTCCACCACCGTGCTCGCCGACCGCTGGCAGGGCCGGCGCCTGAACAGCCCGAACGACGTGGTGGTGTCGGCCGACGGCGCGGTCTGGTTCACCGACCCGCCGTACGGCATCACGACCGACTACGAGGGCGAGCGCGCGGAGCCGGAGATCGACGGCTGCCACGTCTACCGGGTCGACCCGGGCACGGGCGAGGTGGACGCCGTCGCCACGGACTTCGAGCGGCCCAACGGCCTCGCGCTGTCCGTCGACGGCACCCGCCTGTACGTCGCGGACACGCGCCACCGGCACCTGCGGGTCTTCGACCTCGACGGACCGCGGATCACGGGCGGGGACGTCTTCGCCGACCTCGACGGGGGCCCGGACGGCCTGCGCGTCGACACGGCGGGCCGCGTCTGGGTGGCCGCCGGGGAGGCGCTGCACGTGCTCGACCCCGACGGCACGCTCCTCGGGCGGCTGCACGTGCCGGAGGAGGTCTCGAACCTCGCGTTCGGCGGCCGCAAGCGCAACCGCCTGTTCGTCACGGCGTCCACGTCGGTGTACTCGATCCTGCTCACCGTGAACGGCGCTCCGCTGCTCTGAGGCGCCCGGCCTGCGGGTCACCGGGCGCGCCGCCCGCAGGCATGGACGCCCCGTCCGGACGGTGCCAGGCGCCGTTACGCTGCACGGGTGACGACCACGCTCGATCCCGCCGCCGCCGACGCCCGGTCCACCGCCCTCCGCGAGGCCCTCCGCACCCGCGTGGTCGTGGCCGACGGCGCCATGGGCACGATGATCCAGGCCGCGGACCCGACCCTCGAGGACTACGAGGGGCACGAGGGCTGCAACGAGATCCTCAACGTGTCGCGGCCGGACATCATCCGGGCCGTGCACGACGAGTACCTCGAGGTGGGCGTCGACGCCATCGAGACCAACACGTTCGGCGCCAACTGGTCCAACCTGTCCGACTACGGGATCGACGACCGCATCCGCGAGCTCGCCCGCGCGGGAGCCGCCCTCGCCCGCGGCCGCGCCGACGCGTTCGCCACGCCGGACCGCCCGCGCTGGGTGCTCGGCTCGATGGGCCCGGGAACCAAGCTGCCCAGCCTGGGGCACACGACGTACGCGCACCTGCGCACCACGTTCGCCGAGCAGGCCGCGGGGCTGCTCGAGGGCGGCGCGGACGCCCTGCTCGTGGAGACCAGCCAGGACCTGCTGCAGGCCAAGGCCGCGGTCACGGGCTGCCACGACGCCATCGCCGAGGTGGGTCGCAGCGTCCCGGTCATCGTGTCGGTGACCGTGGAGACCACCGGCACGATGCTCATGGGCTCGGAGATCGGCGCGGCCCTGACCACGCTCCAGGCGATCGGCGTCGACGCGATCGGCCTGAACTGCGCCACCGGCCCGGACCAGATGAGCGAGCACCTGCGCCACCTCGCGCGGCACAGCGAGGTGCCGGTCACCTGCATGCCGAACGCCGGCCTGCCGGAGCTCGGGCCGCACGGCGCGGTGTACCCGCTGTCGCCGGAGGAGCTGGCCGCCGCGCACACGCAGTTCGTGCGGGAGTTCGGCCTCGGGCTCGTGGGCGGCTGCTGCGGCACGACGCCGGAGCACCTGCGCCAGGTGGTCGAGGCCGTGCGCGGCACGGAGCTCCCCGACCGGCACCCGCAGCGGGAGAACGGCGTCGCGTCGCTGTACTCCCACACCGACCTGCGCCAGGACACCTCCTACCTCGCGATCGGCGAGCGCACCAACGCCAACGGCTCCAAGGCGTTCCGCGAGGCGATGCTCGAGGGCCGCTGGGACGACGTCGTCGACATCGCCCGCGCCCAGACGCGCGACGGCGCCCACCTGCTCGACGTCTGCGTCGACTACGTGGGGCGCGACGGCGTCGCGGACGTGCGCGAGGTCGTCTCCCGGCTCGCGTCGGCGTCCACCCTGCCGCTGGTGATCGACTCGACGGAGCCCGCCGTGCTGCAGGCGGGCCTCGAGCTGCTCGGCGGCCGCGCCGTCGTGAACTCGGTGAACTTCGAGGACGGCGACGGCCCGGGCTCCCGCTACGCGAAGATCATGCCGCTCGTGAAGGAGCACGGCGCCGCCGTCGTCGCCCTGACGATCGACGAGGAGGGCCAGGCGCGCACCCAGGAGACCAAGGTCGCGATCGCCACCCGGCTCATCGAGCAGCTCACGAACGACTGGGGCATGCGGGTCGACGACATCATCGTCGACGCCCTGACGTTCCCCATCGCCACCGGGCAGGAGGAGACGCGGCGCGACGCCATCGAGACCATCGAGGCGATCCGCGAGATCACCACCCGCTACCCGGGCGTGCACACGACGCTCGGCGTCTCCAACGTGTCGTTCGGCCTCAACCCTGCCGCCCGCACGGTGCTCAACTCGGTGTTCCTGCACGAGGCCACGCAGGCCGGCCTGGACTCCGCCATCGTGCACGCCGCGAAGATCCTGCCGCGCAACGCCATCCCCGACGAGCAGTGGCAGGCCGCGGAGGACCTGGTGTGGGACCGTCGCGCGTACAACGCCGACGGCAACCTCACCCACGACCCGCTGTCGCACCTGCTGGAGCTGTTCTCCGGCGTGGACGCCACCGCCCTGCGCGACCAGCGCGCCGCCGAGCTCGCCGCGCTGCCCGTCGGCGAGCGCCTGGAGCGCCGCATCGTCGACGGCGCCCGCAAGGGCCTCGAGGAGGACATCGAGGAGGCGCTGGCGGGCGGCATGAAGGCGCTCGACATCGTCAACACGCACCTGCTGGGCGGGATGAAGGTGGTCGGAGAGCTGTTCGGCTCCGGCCAGATGCAGCTGCCGTTCGTGCTGCAGTCCGCCGAGGTGATGAAGACCGCGGTCGCCCTGCTGGAGCCGCACATGGAGAAGGTCGAGGGCGGCGAGGGCCGCTCCAAGGGGACCGTCGTGCTGGCCACGGTCCGCGGCGACGTGCACGACATCGGCAAGAACCTCGTCGACATCATCCTCACCAACAACGGCTACACGGTGGTGAACATCGGCATCAAGCAGCCCGTCTCCGCCATGATCGAGGCCGCCGAGGAGCACGACGCCGACGTCATCGGCATGTCCGGCCTGCTCGTGAAGTCGACCGTGGTGATGAAGGAGAACCTCGAGGAGCTCGCCTCGCGCGGTCTCGACCAGCGCTGGCCCGTGCTGCTCGGCGGCGCCGCCCTGACCCGCACCTACGTCGAGGACGACCTGGCCTCCGCGTTCCCCGGCACCGTCCGGTACGCGAAGGACGCGTTCGAGGGCCTGCGGCTCATGGAGCCGCTCGTCGCCATCGCGCGCGGCGCCGACCCGGACTCCGTGGGGCTGCCCGCGCTGCGCAAGCGCCGGCACGGCGTCGTCACGGTGACCGAGACCGCGCCCGAGGACCTGCCCGCGCGGTCCGACGTCGCGGCCGACAACCCGGTGCCGGAGCCCCCGTTCTGGGGCACGCGCATCGTCAAGGGCATCCAGCTCGCCGACTACGCCGCGTTCCTCGACGAGCGCGCGACCTTCATGGGCCAGTGGGGCCTCAAGCCCGGCCGCGGCGACGACGGCGCCAGCTACGAGGAGCTCGTCGAGACCGAGGGCCGGCCACGGCTGGCCGCCTGGCTCGAGCGCGTCCGCACCGACCAGATCATGGACCCCACGGTCGTGTACGGGTACTTCCCCGTGTGGTCCGAGGGCGACGACCTGGTGGTCGCGCACCACGAGGGGCCCGACGGCGGCTCCGGCGGCGAGCCGGGCACCGAGCGCTTGCGCTTCCACTTCCCGCGGCAGCGGCGCGACCGGCACCTGTGCCTGGCCGACTTCGTGCGCCCGCGGTCGTTCGCCGAGGAGTCGGGACGGTTCGACGTGCTACCGGTGCAGCTCGTCACCGTCGGTGACGCCGTGTCCGGCCACACCGCGAAGCTGTTCGAGGCGAACGCCTACCGCGAGTACATGGAGCTGCACGGGCTGTCCGTGCAGCTCACCGAGGCGCTGGCCGAGTTCTGGCACTCGAGGGTGCGCGACGAGCTGGGCTTCGCGGGCGAGGAGCCCACCGACGTCGAGGGGCTGTTCAAGCTGCAGTACCGCGGCGCCCGCTTCTCCCTCGGCTACCCCGCGTGCCCGGACATGGAGGACCGCCGCAAGGTGGTGGAGCTGCTGCGCCCCGACCGCGTGGGCGTGACCCTGTCCGACGAGCTCCAGCTGCACCCGGAGCAGTCCACCGACGCGTTCGTCTTCCACCACCCCGAGGCGAAGTACTTCTCCGTCTGATCCGTCCGAGCGGCAGGTCCGCAGGCCGTCGTCGGAACACGAGTCGGCGCAGCCCCGGAGATCCGGGACTGCGCCGACCGCGTGTGCGGGTCAGTTCCCGATGCTGGAACGCTTCGCCGCCTGCACGAGCGACTTGAGCTCCGCGCTCGTGATGGTGCCCTTCGCCGCGAGGCCGCCCGCGACGTCCGTGACGTGCGAGACGAACGCCTTGTGGTTCACCCACGGTCCGTCCGCGTCGAGCAGGTCGGCGACGGTACAGCCGTCACCGGTGTCCACGTTGGCGACGCCCGTGTCGAGGTCGCCGAAGAAGACGGTGTCCCGCTCGTCGGAGGCCGGGCACGCGTCGACGGTCTTGACGGTGAGCGCGAACGTCAGGGTCCCCGTCCGGGTGACGTTCCCGACGTTGTCGGTGGCGCGGTACCGCACGGCGTGCGCCCCCGACTCCTCGATCACCATCGGGCCCTCGTACTCGCGGAATGCGCTGTCGTCGAGCGAGTACTCGATGAACGCCACCCCGGAGCCGGAGTCGCGGGCCGTGATCGTCACGGTGGCCTGGTCGACGTACACGCCGTTGGCGTCCTGGACGCCGTCGACCTGCGCCGACGCGATCGGCGGCGTGGTGTCCGGCGGGGGGCCCGCCTCGACCACGACGACGTGCACCATGCCGGCCTCGGACACGTTCCCGGCCTTGTCCGTGGCCCGGTAGTCGAGCATGTGCATGCCGACCTGGTCCAGCACCACGGGTGCCGTGTACTCCTGGAAGTCGCCGCCGTCGAGCGCGTACTCCACGCTCGCCACGCCCGACCCGGCGTCCTCGGCGTGCAGCTGCACCGTGGCCGAGCCCTCGTAGGCGCCGTCGGCGTCCTGCTTGCCCGTGACCTCAGCGGTCACCACCGGGGCGGTGGTGTCCTCGGGCGGCTCCACCACGGTGAACGTGGACGAGCCGGGCTCGGAGACGTTGCCGGCCTTGTCGGTGGCCCGGTAGGTCACCGTGTGCTCGCCCGGCCCGTCCACCGCGACCGGCGCCGAGTAGGCGGTGTACTCCCCGCCGTCGAGCGCGTACTCGACGCTCGCGACGCCCGAGCCGGTGTCCGTGGCGGACAGCGCGACCGTCGCGGTGCCGATGTAGGCGCCGTCGCCGTCGAGCTGGCCGGTGACCTCGGCGGTCACGACGGGAGCCGTCGTGTCCTCCCCCGCGGCCACGACCACGACGTCCACGGTGCCGGTCTCCGACACGTTGCCGGCGTTGTCCGTGGCCCGGTAGGCGACGGAGTGCGCCCCCGGGTCGTTCAGGACGAGCGGCGCCGTGTACGGCTGGAGGTCCCCGCCGTCGAGGGCGTACTCGACGCTCTTGACGCCGGAGCCCGCGTCCTCGGCGGCGAGGCTCACGGTGGCGGAGCCGACGTAGGCCCCGTCCGCGTCCTGCTCCCCCGTGACCTCCGGGGTGACCGTCGGCGCGGTGGTGTCCACCTCGCCGCCGTCCTCGGTGACGACCAGCTCACCGACCATGGTGCTGTGCCCGGGGATCACGCAGTAGTACCGGTACGTGCCGGGCGTCAGCACGACGTCCTGCTCCCAGCGCCCGCCGTTCTCGTCCAGCGGGTTGGCCAGGATGTCGAGCGTGACGTCGTGGTTGTACCCCGGCGTGCTGGTGTCGAACGTGAGCGTGTGGCTCATGCCGACGGTGTTGCCGGTGGCGACGCTGTTCTCGAACACGATCGTCGCCGGCCCCGCCTTCGCCGTGGCCGGCGCGGACGCGTACTGCGTGACGCTGTTGCTGCCGGTCCAGGTGAGCACCTGGTCCGTGGTGGCGGTGCCGGCGTCGCCGGCGGTCGCGAGCGACCCGGCCTGGACCGCCTGGGCGGCCGGCCCGGCCGGCGCCGCTGACGCGGCGCCGGCGAGGCCGAACGACAGGATGCTCAGTGCTACCACTGAGGCCCCCACCCACGGGCGGGGCACTCTCCTTCGGGACATCGACGTTCCTCTCGTCGTCGCGGGCGCGGTCACAGGTCCCTCACCCGGATGTTGCGGAACTCCGTGGCGTCGGCGTCGCTGTGGTTCTGCAGCCCGATGTACCCGCTCAGGAACTGCCGCAGGTCGGTCGGCGGGTCACCCGCGCGCGACGACTGCTTCCCGGGCGTGTTGTCGAACTCGTTGATCACGACGCCGTTGCGGATGATCGTGTAGTGCTGCCCGACGACGCGGATCTCGTACGCGTTCCACTCCCCCTTCGGGGTGACGCCGGCGTTCTCCATGGTGTTGGGGTCGAAGTTGTACACCGACCCCGTCTTCTGGACCTCGCCCGTGGGGCCGTCGTAGATCTGGATCTCGTGGCCGCAGTAGATCGCCACCCAGGCCTCGTCGGACGTGAGCTGCCCGCACGCCGGTCGCTCGTCCCGCGGCACGCGCGGGTCGGGGAACCGGGTGAAGACGCCGCTGTTGGCGTGGCCGTCGCCGGGTGCGACGTCCTTGAACTCGAGCTTCACGGAGAAGTCGCCGAACTCCTTCTGGGCGTACCAGAGCATGCCCAGGCCGCCGTGCGACCGGATGGACCCGTCGTCCTCCAGGTCGAAGCCCCCGCCCGGCGCCTGCCGCCACCCCGCGAGCGAGGAGGCGGTGCCGTCGAAGAGCCACGTGTACCCGGTGGTCCCGGCGGACCCGATGCGGGACGTCTGCGCCGCCTTGATCAGCTTGGTGCGCTCGCCCCCCTTGATCTCGCCGTCGGCGAGGAGCTGGTCGGCCACCGCGGTGACGTGGTTGACGAACCGCCCGTTGGAGTCCCACTGGGCCTCGTCGCGGATGAGGTCGGCGATGGTGCAGCCGCCCAGGTCCTTGTTCTTCACCGTCGAGTCGACCTCGCCGATGACGACGGTGGCGCGGGAGTCCGGGATGGTGCAGGTGGTGGCGGCCGACACGTCGACCGTCTCCTTCTCACCGTCCGCGTACGTCACCGTGAGCGTCGCGTCGTACTTCCCGACCCGCTTGTAGGTGTGCTGCGGGTTGGCCTCGGTGGAGGTGGCACCGTCACCGAAGTCCCAGGCGTACGAGGCGCCGCCCGACTTGCTGCCGACGAACGCGACGGTCAGCGGGTCGCTCTGCACGCTCGCCGCCGACGCGGCCGGGGCCGGCGTCGCCGGGCCGCCCGTGTAGGAGATCCGGACGAGCTTCTGGTTGTTGTGCAGGGTGAAGAACCCGCCGCCGTAGTCGAGCAGGTAGAGCGCGCCGTCCGGACCGAACTTGGCGTCCATCCAGCTCTGCACCTGGTTCCCGGCGTTGCCGCCGCGGATGATGCGACGCAGGTCCTCCGCGTAGAGCGGGGCACCGGCCTCGTCGACGGTGTCCGGGTCCACCGTGACGGCGATGCGGTTGCCGGCGTTCGACTGGTCGCCGAGGAACCACTTGCCCTCCCAGTAGTCCGGCCAGGCGGCACCGCTGTCGGTGTCCACCTCGGACCGGTGGTAGGTCGGGCCGTTCATCACGGCCTGGCCGCCGCCGCGCAGGTACGGCTCGGTGTAGGTCGCCTCGTCGTCGACGTAGGACGGGATGCCGTCCTCGCCGATCGGGAACACGGGGCCACCGCCGCTGGGCGAGTACCAGATCATGTTCTTCTTGACCGGCGGGAGGTCCACCAGGCCGGTGTTGCGCGGCGAGGTGTTCTTCGGGTGGTCGCAGTCGTACCAGCCCGTGAGGACGCTCGCGTCCTCGTTGCTCCGGTCACGGTAGGGCTGCTTGTTGCCCATGCAGTAGGGCCAGCCCTGGTTGCCCGCCTCGGTGATGATCGTGGCGGTCTCGTACTTCGCCGGGCCCAGCTCCGGGTCCGGGGAGTACGCGTCCGGCCCCACCCAGGCGGCCGTCAGCCAGTCCTTCTCGGAGTCCCAGGCCAGGCGCGAGATGTTGCGCACGCCCATCACGTAGATCTCCGGCCGGGTCTTGTCGCCCGGGTCGTCCTCCTCGGGGAAGAGATTCCCGTCGGGCACGGTGTACGTGCCGTCCGGCTCCGGGTGGATCCGCAGGATCTTCCCGTTGAGGTTGTTGGTGTTGCCGGCGGTGCGGCGCGCGTCCTGGAAGGACAGCCCGGCGAACTCCTCGGTCCAGTTGTTGCCGGAGTAGCCGTCCGAGCCGCCCGACGAGTTGTTGTCGCCGGACCCGACGTACAGGTTGCCCTCGTCGTCGAAGTCCATCCCGCCACCCGCGTGGCAGCAGGAGTGGATCTGCGTCTCCCACGCCAGGAGGTCCTTGCGCGTCGCCTGGTCGATCGTGTTCGCCTCGGCGTCGTACGTGAAGCGCGAGATGGTGCGCTCGCCGACCTGACGCTCCCGGTCGACCGACTCGTGCGGCATCCAGAAGACGTAGAACCAGCCGTTCTCCTCGAACTTCGGGTCGAGGGTGATGCCCAGCAGGCCCTCCTCGTTCTTGACGAGCTCGTCACCCGACCCGCGGTTGCCCATCACGGGCAGCGTGGTCAGGAGCTTGGTCGTCTTGGTCTCCGGGTCCCAGCGGTGGATCGTGCCGCACCCGAGGCCGACGTCCGGGTCGTCCCACGAGACGATCGGGCCGCTCGGGCACGCCGCCTTGCCGACGTAGAAGATCCCGCCGTCGGGCGCCGCCGTCAGGCCGTGGGGCTCGCCGATCTGGTCGAGGGTGCCCGCCGCGTTCTGCTGCGTCAGCCGCTCGGTCTTGTAGTTCGCCGCGATGGTCGCCTGGCAGTCGCCGCGCACCATGCCCGCGGACCAGAGCAGGCCGCCCAGCAGGTGGTTGCGGAAGCCCTCCTCGGAGTAGCTGTCGGCCGTGCCGCCCATGCCGGTGTAGAACGAGCGGCCGCCGTCGTAGTCACGGCACCAGGACACCGGGTGGAACGGGCCGTTCGCGCCCTCGCCCGGGTCGTAGTCCCACTCCTGCACCTGGGCCACGGTGTGGACGTCGCCCACGGGGTTCGGCGACCAGTTCAGCCAGCGGTCGGACCGCGTCCACTTGACCGGGAGCTCCTTGGTCGCGGGGTGCTTGCGGTCGGTGACGTTGACCGTCGCCTCCTGCACCGGGACCTCGGGCTCCGGCTCCTCGGCGGAGGCGGCGTCGAAGAGGTCGAGGTCGGCGAGCTGCGTCAGGCCGTCGCCGGAGTTGGCCGTGATGTCGAGGCGGTAGGACGAGTACGCCTCGGTGTTCGCGACGGCGTAGTCCTTGGTCTGGAACCGGTCGGGGAAGTCCTCGCCGGTGCGCCGGTCGAGATCCTTCCACGTCGCGCCGCCGTCGTTCGACCCCTGGAGCGTCCAGTCCTTGGGGTCGCGGCCGTCCGAGTCGTTCGCCGACGTCAGTGCGTAGCGCGCGACGGCGACGGGCTCGTTCAGGTCGAAGCGGAGCCACGCCGTGGGCTCGAACGCGAGCCACTTGGTGCCCGAGTCGCGGTCGATGAGCTTCGTGGCGATCTCGTTCGGCGGGTTCTCGGCGCTCGCCGTCACGGTCTTGACGGGCACGGAGTCCGGCAGGTTGCCGGCCGGACGCGTGCCGATGAGGCCCGTGAACCACTGCGAGCGCGCCTGCGCCCGCGCGGCGTCGCGGACCCCGAGGAACCCGCCGCCCGACTGGATGTAGGCCTGCAGCGCGTCCTCCTGCGCCGTGGACATCTCCACGCCCTCCGAGGAGAGGAAGACGACGCCGCGGTAGTCCGCGAGGTTCTTGGCCGTGAAGACGGTAGGCTCGGTCGCCGTGTCGACGGCGATGCCGTTCTCCTTGCCGAGCTGCTTGATCGTGGTGGTCGCGATGGTGACCGGGTCCACCTGGTCCGCCGGGTCACCGTGGAACACGAGCACCCGGGGGTTCTCCGCGGCGGTCGGGAGGATCGCCGCGGAGGGGACGACGCTGGCGGTCGGCTCCTTCGCCACGTCCGCCGACGGCGCCTGCGTCGGTTCGTCCTGCGGCGTGCGCTGCGCGGCCGCGGGCATGGCCGCCAGCCCGAAGGCGAGCGCGGCGCCGGTGGCCGCGGCGAGGATGCCGCGAGCAGCCCGTGGTGTGATACGGGCGCTGCCTCTTGCTGTCCGTTCCATCACTGCTCCTTTGCGTGGGACCGAAGCACGTCGGGCGAGGGCGCGGTCGCCCTCTCGCCCGGGATCACATCGAGTGGCCGCCGTGGTTCTTGAAGCGGTCGATCGCCGCCTGGGCGCCGTCGGGCATCGAGCCGTCGGCGTTCCGGACGAGGAAGACGCCGGCCATGCCGCCGTCGGAGTGGAACTGGACGTGACAGTGGTACATCCACGCCCCGGCCCCGACCGCCTCGCCCGCGACCACCTGGAACCCGAAGGACGTGCCCGGGTTGAGGTCGCGCGTGTCGATGACCCGGCTGGGGTCGTCCGGCCCGGCGAGGTAGCCGGTCCGGTTGTCCGCCCAGCGGTGCGCGTGCAGGTGGAACGTGTGCAGCTGGTCGCCGTGCCCGATGGCGATCCACTCGACGGTCTCGCCGAGGTTCGCCTCGAACATCGGCGTGTTCGGGGCCATCTTGTTGTTGACCGTCATGTCGTTGAACACGACCGTGTACTGGCGGTCGGGGACGCGGTCGCCGCGGCGCCGCACGACGAGCGCGCCGTAGAGCCCGGCACGCAGGCCGGCCGTGCCGTGCTCGCCGTCCATCGCGTGGTCGTGGTAGTGCCAGTAGCCCGCGGACCCGGTCACCCAGCGGCCGTCCTCGGCCTGGTGCGTGGTGTGCGAGCGCCACACGTACGTGCGCGTCTCGCCGGGCTCGTTGAACGAGTCGTTGAACGGGCTGCCGTCGGAGTCGGTCTCGTAGTCCACGCCGTGCGGGTGGATCGAGAGCCGCTTCTCGGTGTTGTTCACCAGCTCGATCTGGAGGGTGTCCCCCTCCCACATCTCGAGCAGCGGGCCGGGGATCGTGGCCTCCCCCGGCGCGAGGCCGTAGCCGACCTGACCGTTGCCGAGCGACTCGGCGAACACCGTGATGTTCCGGGTCGTGGCGTTCGGCGCCACCGTCGGCGTCGCGGTCGGGGTGGGGGTCGGGGTGGGGGTCGGGGTGGGCTTCGGTGCGGCCGCGGCCGCCCCGACGCCGAGGGCGCCGGCCGTGGCCGGCACCACCAGTCCGGCGAGGGTGCCGGTCAGCATCGACCGACGCGAGACACGGTCGTGCCGTGGTCCCTCCGTCGCGGTGCTGTACTCCGTGCTGTTCTCAGGCATGAGACTCCGTTCGACGTCGCCGGGGGCGTCAGCTCGTCCGGCGGACAGAAGTGCGGGAGGCGACGGGCCTGGTGCGCGCGGGACCGTCGGCGGCGACACCGCGGACGACACGTGCTGGTGGTGCGAAGGCAGACCTCATCGTCGTTCCCTCCAGGACACGGCTCGCGTACCTCCCCGAGGGAATCCGTCTGACGACGACTCGGAGGGGTGCGCACGCACATCACAGGTGCGGTGCCGACATTAGGGAGACTTCTGTCGACTGTCAATCAGAAGTTGTCCGGTATCCGCATAGGAATTGCATGACAGGCATCGCTTTTGTTGAAAGTTGAACTCGATCATCGGCCCCAGAGCGGGTGCGGCCAACCTGGCGGCCCGCAACGTCCGCGCAGGCCGAGGGCAGGTCGGGTGTTGTCAAGAGCTGGGCGCAGGCCTACAGTCGATTTCACCCGACTTTTGACGATGAGGTGGAAAAGTTGACTGGTCACGCTCAGAAGTACTCCCGTCGCACCTTCCTGCAGGGTGCCGGCGCCGCCGCAGCGGTCGGCCTCGGCGCGGTCTCGCTGCCCGGTACGGCCTCGGCGGCGACGGACGACGGGGGCCGGGCGGTCCCGCCCGGCAAGATCGGCTTCCAGCTCTACTCGGTGCGGGACATGCTCCGCGCCGACCCCGAGGGCACCCTCGCGATGGTCGCGGCGGCCGGGTACGCGTCGGTCGAGCCGGCCTACGACTACGGCAACCGCACCCCGGAGCAGTTCCGCGCCATCGTCGACGCGAACGGCCTGCGGGTCGTGGGCAGCCACCACAACCCGTACGACTTCCGGGGCGACCTCGCGGCGGTCACCCTGGAGCGTGCCGTGACCCTCGGCCAGAAGTACGTCGGCGTCTCGTACATGGACGGCGCCCAGACGGCGGACGGCTACCGGCGCATGGCCGAGGAGATGAACCGGTGGGGCGAGGTCGCCCGCGGTTATGGCCTGCGGTGGTACGCCCACCTGCACGACAACGAGTTCCACACCGACCCCACCACCGGCGAGGTCCTCTTCGACGTCTGGCTGGCGGAGACCGACCCCGACCTGGTGTCGTTCGAGCTGGACCTGTACTGGATCCTGCGGGCAGGGGCCGACCCGGTGCCCTACCTCGACGCGCACCAGGACCGGTTCCCGCTGTTCCACCTCAAGGACGGCACCCCCACGCAGGGCATCGAGACCGACCTCGGCGAGGGGACCGTGGACTTCCGGGGGATCCTCTCGCACGTCCACGCGATGGGGCGCCACGAGTTCGTCGTCGAGCGCGACCAGCAGCCCGACCCCGTCCGCACCGCCAACGTCTCGTACGCGAACCTGCGGAAGCTGTCCGTCCCGCGGGCCTGACCCGGCCCGCGCCCGTGCCCGACGCGTCCGGGGCCGCCGCCCGGCCCCGGACGCGCCGTTCCACGCTCCCCGACCGCCCGGAAGCGTGACTCCGCGCCCACGACCGGGGACGATACGTCCATGAGCCCGCACCACGGACCCGACGTCACGACGCCCGAGCCGCACGCCCGCCCGGCCCTCGCGGTGGACCGGTACGACCCGGCCGACCGCGCCGCCCTCTACGACGTCTGCCTGCGCACCGGCGACTCCGGCGAGGACGCCACGGACATGTACGAGGACGGCGAGCTGCTCGGCCACGTCTACCTCGGGGCCTACCTCGAGCTGGAGCCGGGGCTCGCCCGCGTGCTGCGCCGCGCGGACGGCACGGCGGTGGGCTACTGCGTGGCCACGGCGAGCACCGTCGACTTCGAACGCCGCTGCGAGGAGTCCTGGTGGCCGCCGCTGCGCGCGCGGCTCGCGGTCCCCGCGCCCGACGACGAGTCGCCGGACGCGCGCCTCCTGCATGCGATCCACGCGCCGTCGCGGTCGGCGGCGCCGTGGCTGGAGCAGTACCCGGCGCACCTGCACGTCGACCTGCTGCCGGAGGCGCAGGGCGGCGGCGCGGGACGGCGCGTGCTGGAGGCGGTGCTCGACGCCGTCGCCGCAGCGGGCGCCCCCGGCATCCACCTGGGCGTCGGCGGCCGCAACGTGCGCGCGATCGGCTTCTACGAGCACCTCGGGTTCCGCACGCTCGAGGAGCAGCCCTGGGGCCGGACGATGGGCATGTCGCTGGCCGGCCGCTGACGGCGGCCCGGGTCGGGAGGTGCCGGGCCGGCAGTCCGCTGGTCTCACACCGCTGACGGCGACGCCGGTCCGGAAGCGCCGGGCCGGGTGCGCAGAGGGGGATCACCCGGCGGCAGGCCGCTGCCCGCGTCCCGGTTGCGTCGCCGGTCCGAGTTCCCTGGGCCATCCCTTGCCGCATCCTGTGCGTCGGCCTACCATCCTGAAAGCGCTTGCCTGGCAAGCGCTTTCAGCACCCTGGCAGGGCCCTGTTCGACAACGACGTTGAGAGGTCACAGATGCGCGAGCTCATCCCCCGGCGGCCAACGGACCCGGCCCGCCCGCCCGTACCCACCACCCCGCGATCGGGTCCCGCGCGCCTCGCGGCCGCGGTCGCCGCCGCGGCCGTCGCCGGCACGACCTTCCTGGTCGGGGCCCCCGCGCTCGCCGCGGAGCAGTCCGCCGCGGACGCCACCGCGGACGCCGCGGACCAGGAGTTCACCGAGCTGCTCGGCTTCGAGCAGTACGCGCGCACGGCGCTCGACGGCCAGGACGGCTGGTCGGCGTCCGGCGCCGCGAAGGTGATCGCGGACCCGCTCAACGGGAACAACCAGGTCCTCGAGATGACGGGCGGCAACCAGAAGGCCTACCGCGCCGTCCCGGGGATCGCGGACGGCTCCACCGGCACCCTGTTCTTCCGGTTCCTGCGCACGGGGAGCGTCGACACGTCGTTCGGGCTCACCGACGTCGACCAGCCGTCGGGGACCGGGGACAGCCGCGCGTACGTCAACAACCAGAACAGCGACCAGATGCTGGTCCGCGACGGCGGCGGCTTCAAGCCCGCCGGCATCTGGGGCCGCGACGCCTGGCAGTGCGTGTGGGTCGTCGCCGACAACGCCGCCGACAAGGTCTCGGTGTACAGCCAGGGCGGCCCCTACGAGGAGCTGACGCGGCTCCCGGAGGGCACCGAGCAGCAGTTCGGCTTCCGGCAGGGCGTCACGACGGCGCTCGACCGCTTCTGGTGGATCAACGGCGCCAGCAGCGCCGGCAACCTCATGCTCGACGACGTCGCCGTCGACACGGCCGGCGAGAACCTCTCAATCGCGACCGGCAACCCGGGCGACTGCGCGGCCGGCGGCGAGTCCGAGGCCCCGCTGATCAACCCGCTGCCCGACCCGAAGATGTCGACGCTCGGCGTCGAGGTGGAGGAGCTCGCCCAGCTGCCCGAGTCCCACACCACGCCCGCGACGCAGGACCCGCGCCTTGACCGGTACAACCGGATCACGCATCTCGACGAGATCCCGGACGGCTCCGGCCGACTCATGGTCCCGGACAACAACGGCACGCTGTACACGGTCGACAAGGAGACCGGCGCGTACACGCCGTACCTCGACGTGCGCCAGGCGTTCATCGACAACTTCCACAACTCCGCCGGCCTGGGCACCGGCCTCGGCGCGGCCGAGTTCCACCCGGACTTCGCCGAGAACGGCCTCTTCTACACGGTGCACACGGAGGGCGGAACCGCCCTGACGGAGGACACCCCCGACTTCCCCGGCTACGGCACCACGCAGTTCCACAGCGTCGTCACCGAGTGGAAGGCCACGGACCCGTCGGCGGCGACCTTCGAGGGCACCAGCCGCGAGATCATGCGCGTGCCGTTCGCCGGCCGCGTGCACACCGTGCAGCAGATCTCGTTCAACCCGACCGCCGAGCCGGGCGACCCCGACTACGGCAACCTCTACATCCTGGTCGGCGACGGCGGCGCGGGCGTCGGCAACGGCAACCCGCAGGACGTCACCACGCCGCAGGGGAAGATCTTCCGGATCGACCCGCTGGGCCGGGACAGCGCCAACGGGGAGTACGGTATCCCCGACGACAACCCGTTCCTCGACACCGCGGGCGCACTGCCCGAGATCTACGCGATCGGCATGCGCGACCCCCACCGCATCAGCTGGGACCCCGCTGGCGACCACACCATGTACCTCGGGCACATCGGCGAGTGGCAGGTCGAGTCGATCTACGCCGTCGAGCCTGGGGACAACTTCGGCTGGTCCGAGCGCGAGGGGCCCTTCCGGGCGGACAACCGACAGATCTACCCGCTGCCGGCCGACGACGCCAAGAACGGGTTCACGTACCCCGTGGCCGCCTACGACCACAACCGCGACCCCGGCCAGACCGGCGACGCCGGCGTCGCCAACAACGGCGGCTTCGTCTACCGCGGCGACATCGCCGCCCTGCGGGGGCGCTACCTGTTCACCGACCTGGTGCACGGCTGGGTGCTGTCGACCGAGGCGGACAAGATGGTCCGTAACGACGGCGACGTCGAGGACCTGGCGCCGATCGAGCAGCTGCGCGTGTTCGCCGGCGGCAAGGAGACCACGTTCGCCGAGCTGGTCGGCGACAAGCGCGTCGACCTGCGCTTCGGCTCCGACGCCGACGGCGAGCTCTACCTGATCTCCAAGGCGAACGGGAAGATCTGGAAGGTCACCGGCGCGCACCGGGTCGCGGCCACCTCCCCCGTCGCGCTCCCCGAACTCGCCCCGAACCTGGTGGCGCACTACGACTTCGACCACCCGGTCGCGGGCGCCACGACCTTCGAGGCCGACCAGGGCTGGTCGGGCACGAAGATCCAGCTCGTCAACGGCGGCGTCGAGCAGCGCGTCACCGACCGTGCCTACCCGGGCGCGGGCCGCGCGCTGCAGACCCAGCAGATGAGCCCGGCCACCGCGTCGAACGACGACTGGAAGGCGGGCGTGTACGACGCGAACGGCGTCGCCTCGCTCGACGCGTTCTCGGCCACCGACCAGGCCGCCGTCATGGGCTGGTTCAAGCGGACCGGCGCGAACGTCGCCGGCCTGAACTCCGGCACGACGAACCCGGACGACCGGTACAACGCCATCGGGCTGGCCGGCGTGCTGACCGGCGACTCCGACGGCCATGCCGTGCGGGCGCTGCTCGAGGTGATCACGGTGGGCGACGAGCTCAAGCTGGTCGCCCTCGGGCGGCGCGTCGACGGCGCCGGGTCGTGGACCTTCGCCGCCGACATGCCGTGGGACGAGATCCTGGCGCAGGGCGAGTGGGTCCACCTCACCGCGACGTTCGACTTCGCGGCGGGCGAGATGAAGCTGTACCGCAACGGCGAGGAGCTCGCGGGCCGGTACACCTCGTCCAACCCGTGGGGATCCGGCCCCACGTCGGCGACGACGTCGCGCGGCATCAAGATCGGCGGCAGCTTCCCGCAGGACACCAAGGAGGCGAACCCGTTCAACGGCCGGATGGACGACCTGATGTTCCTCGACACCGTCCCGACGCCGGAACAGGTCGCCGCGCAGTACGCGCTGTTCGGCGCGACGCCGACCGAGCCCACGGAGCCGCCGTCGTGCACGCCCGCCGGCTCCACGACCACCGACGTCATGGCGGCGGAGAACTGGGCCCCGAAGACTCCCGCGAAGTGGCAGTTCCCCGGGGACCAGATCATCCAGACCGAGGCGGGGACCAACCCCGACGACGGCATCCGGCGGCCGTTCGAGTACGCCGTCCTCACCCAGGGGCCGGAGCTCGGGTCGTTCGACCTCGGCGCGCAGGTCCGGATCGACGAGCCGGCCAGCGTGAACAACCGCGACGTCATCGTGGTGTTCGGCTGGCAGTCGGACACGGAGTACTACTACGCCCACCTGTCGAAGGACAACACGATCTACCCCCACAACGGGATCTTCAAGGTCGACGGCAAGGACCGGGAGCGGATCGACGACCAGTGGGACGGCACCGTCGGCGCTCCCCCGGCCATCACCGACGAGGAGTGGCACGACGTGCGCGTCGTGCGGTGCACGGACAGCGGCGACATCGCCGTCTACCTCGACGGCCTCGACACCCCGCTGCTCACCGCGAACGACACCACCTTCGAGACCGGCAGGGTCGGGTTCGGGTCGTTCGACAACTACGGGCGCCTGCGCGACCTCACGGTCACGTCGACGCCGGCCGACGTCGACGGGCCGACCGTCACCGTCAAGGAGGGCGACGAGTTCACCACCGGCCGCGACGGCACGTACAGCACGGTCTCGTTCAAGCTGCACGACGCCGGCAAGGTCGACCGCCTCACCCTCAACGGGGTGGAGAAGGACCTCGTCGACGACGAGTGGTCGGACCTGAACTACGTGAAGCCGGGATCGTTCGGCGCGGTCGAGGGCACCAACACCCTCGTCGTCAAGGACCTCGCCGGGAACGCCACCACCGTGACCTTCACGCTCGACGTCACGGGCCCGACCGTCACCGTCAAGGACGGTGCGCAGCTCACGGTGGGCTCGGACGGCACGTACAGCCTCGTGTCGTTCAAGCTGCACGACGCCGGCAAGGTCGACGGCCTCACCCTCAACGGCACGGCCAAGGACCTCACCGACAACACGTGGTCGGACCTGAACTACGTGAAGCCGGGGGCGTTCGGCGCGGTCGGGGGCGCCAACACCCTCGTCGTGCGTGATGTCGCCGGGAACGCCACCACGGTGACGTTCACGCTCGCGACGTCGTAGCCCGCGAGATACGGCGCACGACACACGGGCCCCCGGTGGGCGGGGACGGCACCTGCCGTCCCCGCCCGCCGGGGGCCCGTCGTGTGGTCGGTCCTGCGATCGACGTCGTCCCGTCGACTAGGCCGCCGCGCCGGCGTCGCCGCGCAGGATCGACGACATCTTCTTGCCCTTCGCGACCTCGTCGACCAGCTTGTCCATCCAGCGGATCTGCTGCATCAGCGGGTCGTCGATCTCCTCGACGCGGACGCCGCAGATCACGCCCGTGATGAGCGACGCGTTCTCGTTCATCGCGGGTGCGGAGGCGAAGAACGTCTCCAGGTCGACCTCGTCCGCGATCACCTGCTCGAGGCCGGCGGCGTCGTAGCCGGTGAGCCAGGTGACGACGCGGTCGACGTCGGCCGCGTCGCGGTCCTTGCGCTCCACCTTCTGCACGTAGAGCGGGTAGATGCTGGCGAACGTCATCCGCCGGATCCGGTCTGCGGGCACGGTCCCTCGCCTCTCTCTCGGTCCGTCGAGGCTATCGCGCCGGGAGGGCCTCGGTGGCGGGCGCCGAGGCCCGCTCGAGCCGCGCCACCAGGGCCACGAGCCCGGCCGCGAGCGGCACCAGCACGAGGTTGCCGAGCAGCATCGGGCGCAGGAACGGCAGCCCGGCGACGTAGCTGGCCAGCAGTCCGTCGAGGCCCGCGGGGTAGAACGTGCCGCGGCCGAGCCACCAGACGCCGGCGTTGGTCCACAGGTAGAAGAACAGCGAGCCGCCGACGCCGAGGCCGAGCGCGGCGACCAGGCGGCCGGTCGTGCCGCGCGTGCGGCCCGCCCACCAGGCGCCGACGCCGATGACGGCCCACGCGCTCCACGTGAACACCAGCACCGACGAGTTGCCGAGCAGGACGTCGCTCAGCGCGACCACGGCCAGCGGAGCGAGCACCGCGACGCGGTGACGCAGCAGGCCCGCCGCCGCGAACGCCGCGGCCGTCGAGAGCTCGAGGTTGGGCGGGGCGCCGAGGTCGTCCTTCACCAGCCGCCAGACGACGGCGGCCGCGACGAGCAGGACCGCGACGGCGGGGCGCCACCAGCGTTGGGCGAGCTCGCGCGCGGACAGCGGGGCCTCGAGGCGGGAGGGGGCGGTGACGGTCACTTCTCGATCTCCTCGAGCTTCCAGGTGATGGTCTGCCCGTCCTTGGTCTGGAGCGAGCCGGCGCCGACCTGCGCCATCTCGTCGTCCACGTACAGGCCCCAGAACTCGGTGCTGGGGTCGGCCTCGCGACCACGCACGGCCGTGACGTACGCGTTCTCGCCCTTGCCCTGCACCTGGGCCTCCGGGTCGTGCTTCTCCAGCAGCTCGAGCGCCGTCTTGCCGTCCTCGCCGGCGTAGGAGAACTCGCTGAGGTTCTCCGCCACCTGCTCCGTCGCGTCCGCGGACGCCGAGGACGAGGAGCCCGCGTCGGAGGAGCCGCCGTCGGCACAGCCGGCGAGCAGGCCGGCGGCCAGGGCGGTCGCCGGCAGGAGGGCGAGCAGACGGGAGGTGGTCGAGCGAGGGATCTTCACGGCCGAAGGGTACCCATCAGCCGTGGTCACCCGCCGCCC
Source organism: Isoptericola sp. NPDC060185 (assembly GCF_042728595.1). Taxonomy (NCBI): domain Bacteria; kingdom Bacillati; phylum Actinomycetota; class Actinomycetes; order Micrococcales; family Promicromonosporaceae; genus Isoptericola; species Isoptericola sp. NPDC060185. Next base: position 149,752 of record NZ_JBHWYY010000002.1, read on the forward strand.
GGGTCGCCATCCGGACGCCCCGGGCGCGTCGGGTCAGGCGTCGATCCGCGACTGGTCCAGGGTGCCCGCTCCCGCGACGATGAACTCCTTGCGCGGGGCCACGTCGCTGCCCATGAGCAGCTCGAACACCCGCTCGGCGGCCTCGGCGCCCTCCACGGTCACGCGCCGCAGCGTCCGGTGGCGCGGGTCCATCGTGGTCTCGGCGAGCTGGTCGGCGTCCATCTCCCCCAGGCCCTTGTAGCGCTGGATGTCCTCCTTGTACCGGCGGCCGGCGCGGTCCAGCTTCTTGAGCGTGGCGGCCAGCTCGGCCTCCGAGTACGTGTAGACGTACTCGTTCTTTCGCCGCCCGCTGCCCAGCACCTCGACGCGGTGCAGCGGCGGGACGGCGGCGAAGACCCGGCCGGCCTCGAGCATCGGGCGCATGTACCGGTAGAAGAGCGTCAGCAGCAGGGTGCGGATGTGCGCGCCGTCGACGTCGGCGTCCGTCATCAGGACGATCTTGCCGTAGCGCGCCGCGTCGAGGTCGAAGGACCGCCCCGACCCCGCGCCGAGCACCTGGATGATGGCGGCGCACTCCGCGTTGCGCAGCATGTCGCTGATCGACGCCTTCTGGACGTTGAGGATCTTGCCGCGGATCGGCAGCAGCGCCTGGAAGTCGCTCGAGCGCGCCAGCTTCGCCGTCCCGAGCGCCGAGTCCCCCTCGACGATGAACAGCTCGCTGCGGGTGACGTCGTCGCTGCGGCAGTCCGCGAGCTTCGCCGGCAGCGACGACGCCTCGAGGGCGTTCTTGCGCCGGGAGATCTCCTTCTGCTTGCGCGCCGTGACACGGGCGCGCATCTCGGCGACCACCTTGTCCAGCAGCAGCGCCGACTGCGCCTTCTCGTCGCGCTTGGTGGAGGTGAGCAGCGCGCCCAGCTCCTTCTCCACGACGCGGGAGACGATCGCGCGCACGGGCGCCGTGCCGAGGACCTCCTTGGTCTGGCCCTCGAACTGCGGCTCCGCGAGCCGGACGGTGACCACCGCCGTCAGCCCGGCCAGGACGTCGTCCTTCTCGATCCGCTCCGCGGCGTCCTTGGTGGAGACCTTCAGCCGGCGCGCGTTCGCCTCGATCTGCTTGCGCACCGTCTTGAGCAGCCCCTGCTCGAAGCCCGACAGGTGGGAGCCGCCCTTGGGCGTGGCGATGATGTTGACGAAGGTGCGCACCTCCGTGTCGTAACCGCCGCCCCAGCGCAGCGCGACGTCCACCTCGCATTCGCGCTGCACGTCCTGCGGGGTCATGTGCCCGCGCGAGTCGAGCACCGGCACCGTCTCGGTGAAGTGCCCGCTGCCCCGCAGCTGCCACGTCGACGTCACCGGCGCGTCCGGCGCGAGGAACTCGACGAAGTCGACCGCGCCGCCGTCGTGCTGGAAGACCTCCTCGAACGGCCCCGTCTCGCCCGGGGTGCCGGGCAGCCCGCGCTCGTCGCGCAGCGTGATCTTCAGGCCGGGCACGAGGAACGTGGTCTGGCGCGCCCGGGTGACGAGCTCGTCGTAGCTGAACACGGCCGACTTCGGGAACACCTGCCGGTCCGCCCAGTACCGCACCCGCGTGCCGGAGACGCCGCGCTTGACCTTGCCGACGACGGCGAGCTCGCTGTGGTCGGTGAAGGGCGTGAACGGCGACTCGGGCGAGGCGCCCGACGCCGGGTCGGCGAAGACGCCCGGCTCGCCGCGGTGGAAGGTCATCCGGTGGGTCTTGCCGCTGAGGTCCACCTCGACGTCGAGGCGTGCGGACAGCGCGTTGACCACCGAGGCGCCCACGCCGTGCAGGCCACCCGACGCGGTGTAGGAGCCCCCGCCGAACTTGCCGCCCGCGTGCAGCTTCGTGAAGACCACCTCGACACCCGTGAGGCCCGTCTTCGGCTCGATGTCGACCGGGATGCCGCGGCCGTCGTCCTCGACCGTGACAGACGAGTCGGCGTGCAGCACGACGCGGATGTCCGACGCGTGCCCGCCGAGGGCCTCGTCGACGGAGTTGTCGATGATCTCCCACAGGCAGTGCATGAGGCCGCGCGAGTCCGTGGACCCGATGTACATGCCGGGGCGCTTGCGCACCGCCTCGAGGCCCTCGAGGACCGTCAGGTGGCGCGCGGTGTACCCGGACTCGGAGGTGGCTGTCACGGGAACGAGGGTAGACGACCCGAACAGGTGTTCCGTGTGCTCCACGCCGCTATGCCGGGAGCGAACCCGGCCGGGAACGGGATGCTCCGGGCCACCGGTCTGGTTGGATGGAGACGTGAGCACCACGACGACCGAACCGACCCAGCCGCTGACCGCCGCCGACCGCTGCGACCGCTGCGGCGCCCAGGCGTACGTGCGAGTGGTCCTGCCCGTCGGAGAGCTCCTCTTCTGCGGGCACCACGCGCGCGCGCACGCCGGCGCCTACGAGGGCGTCGCCGTCCACGTCCAGGACGAGACGGACCGGCTCCTCGCCGAGCACGGGGCACGCTGACCCGCGACCGCGCGGCACGACCCACGACACACGAGAGCCCCGCACCGTACGGTGCGGGGCTCTCGTGCGCTGTACGCGCCTCGGGTCGGGCGTCGCGGCCTGCTCAGCTGTTGCGGCCCGACAGCGAGCCCACCCACGACGCGCGCACCCCGAGCGTCGTGCGCCACCCGTCCGCCGTCTTGGTCCGCGACACCTTCTTCCCGGTCGCCGACGTGGCCGTCAGCGTCTTGACCTGCCCGCTCGACCACCGCGAGGTGACCGCGATCGAGCGCACCGACGACAGGCCGAAGATCGACCGCGCCTTCGCCTGCGTGATCGAGTCACTCCAGCTCAGGTAGGGGTTCTTCGGCGCCTTGGCCGAGTACGTGTCGGTCACGTGCTTGAGGTAGGGCAGAGCCGCCGTCCCGAACACCTCCGTGTTCGTCGCCGTGCCGCGACGACCGCCCGCACCGCCCGTCGACGCGAAGTAGGGCGTCTCGGCGAACAGGCCGTCGGCGTCGCGCAGCACGGTCACCGTGTGGTCGTCGGCCTGCACCGTGGCGTTCACGGCGGTGACCCACGTCCCGCCCCAGCCCCCGCCCTGCTTCTTCCACCCGGTGTAGTGCTGGGAGCGGGTGTCGTCGTAGACGTGGCAGCCGCAGACGGACTTGAGGCCCTTCACCTTCTCGACGATCGCGTAGTTGCGGGCCACGACCGCCTGCGCCTGCAGGGCCGCCGCGCCACGGTTGGTGCTCGACCCCCAGCCCGACGGCATCTCGTCCAGCCCGTACAGGTACTCGGTGTTGATGACCACCTCGTTGACCACGTTGGGCCGGTTCGACCGCTTGGTCACGACGAGGCGCCCGTTGCGGTACGTCCCCTGGGCGCCCGTGACCGTCGCGACCGCCTTCGTCCCGGTGGGCTGGTAGTAGCGGGTGCCGGACCACTCGTAGGTGAGGCTGGAGCGCGCGGACACCTTCGAGACCGTCGCGCTCCCCTTCATGACCGTGGCCGTGACCCCGCCGGTCGCGACGCCGACCTTGACCGTGCGGGAGGCGTCGCCGCTCGCCAGGACCTTGCCCGCCGGGTCCGTCAGCCGCCAGGTGCCGGAGCCGACCCCCAGCACGGTCGTGGTCCGGGTGTCGGACGGCGGGCCGAGCACCTGGACGTCGAGGGTGGTGCGCGGGTCGTTCGCCGTCGAGACCGTGGTGCCCGGGTAGTAGTAGCCGAGGATCTGCGCCGCGGTGCGGCCGGTGCGCGACTGCTGGTACGCGCCCCACTGGGCCAGCCCCACGCCGTGCCCCGACCCGGAGCCGGAGATCGCGAACCGGACCGGCACGACGCGCACCGTGATCGTGCCGCTCCTGGCGTGGCTGGTCCGGAATCGGTAGCTCGCGGTCGCGGTGGGCTTCACCGTCGTCGAGGCACGTCCCTTGGGGCCGGTCCGCACGGTGCGGACCTTCACCCACGAGCCGCCCTTCTTGCGCTGCAGCGTCACCGCGGCACCCTTCACGGGCTTGCCGGACCTGAGGTAGCGGACGCTGAGGATCTTGCCGACCGTCGCCGTCGTCGTCCCGCCTCCGGAGCCCGCCAGGGACCAGGTCGCGGCGCGCGCCGGCGGGGCCACCAGGACCGACGCGAGCGACAGTGCCAGCACGACGGCGAGGGCGAGCAGGACGACGAACCGGGACCGCCCGGGGAAGGCCGTGGTCTGGGGCACGGCGACACCCTGCCACATCGGCCCTGTCCGGGGGAACGCCCCGGACACTTCACCCGCGATCCGGGCCGCCGACCCGTCACCGCCGGGCGGCGCGTGGCTCCCTCTCCCCCGGCACCGTTCCACCGAAGGAGAGTCACCCGATGTCCAGCACCACCCCCGCCGCCCCGACGCTCGACGATCCCGCGGCCCACCACCTCACCACGACCGCCGCAGCCGCCGCCGACGAGCTGCGGACCGGCCTCGCCGGCACCGTCCACCTCCCGGGAGAGCCCGCCTACGACGCGGCGCTCGGCGGCTTCAACCTCGCGCTCGTCCACCGCCCGGCGCTCGTCGTGCGCGCGGCCTCGCCCGAGGACGTCGCGCGGACCGTCCGGGCCGCCGCCGGTCACGGGCTCGGCGTCGGGGTGCGCTCCACCGGGCACAGCGCCGCCCCGACCGGACCGGCCGACGTCCTGCTCGACGTGTCGGCACTGGACGGCCTGGAGGTCGACCCCGTGGCGCGCACGGCCACCGTCGGGCCGGGCACGTCGTGGCGCGCCGTCCTGGACGCCGGCGCCCCGCACGGGCTCGGCGGCCTCTGCGGCTCGTCCCCGCACGTCGGGGTGGTGGGCTACACCCTCGGCGGCGGCCTCGGTCCGCTCGCGCGCACGTTCGGCTTCGCCGCCGACCACGTCCGCTCCCTCGACGTCGTGACCCCCGACGGGTCGCTCGTCACCGCGTCGCCGGACCGGCACGCGGACCTGTTCTGGGCGCTGCGGGGCGGCGGCGGTGCGTTCGGTGTGGTCACGTCGCTGACGTTCGACCTGTTCCCGCTGCGCACCGTGCACGCCGGCACCGTGTGGTTCGACGCCGCCGACGCGGCACCCGTCGTGCATCGCTGGCGCGAGCTGGTGCGTGACCTGCCGGAGTCCGTGACCACCTCCGTCGCGCGCATGAACCTGCCGCCGCTGCCCGATCTGCCCGAGCCGCTGCGCGGCCGGGCCGTCCTCGTGGTGCGGTACGTACGCCACCTCGGCGACGATGGCCGCGACGGCGACGCCGGCGAGACCCTGGACGGCGGGGGCATGGTCGGCGGGGCCGCGGACGGGCTGGTCGACGCGCTGCGGGCGGTCGCACCCCCGCTCCTCGACACCGTCGGCGACCTGCCCTACGCGCGGATCGGCGAGATCCACGCCGACCCCGAGGACCCGATGCCGTTCGTGGAGCGCGGCGGGCAGCTGCGCGAGCTCACCGCCGACGCCGTCGACGCGTTCCTCGCGGCCGTGCCCGCGGGGTCGCCCGTGGCGATGGCGGAGATCCGCCTCCTCGGCGGGGCCGTGGGGCGGCCCGCGGCCGTCCCGAACGCCGTCGCCGGCCGGGACGCCGCCTGCACGCTGTTCGTGGGTTCGCTCGGCGCGCCCCTGGGGCCGCCCGACGCGGCCGCGCACGTGCAGGCCGTGCACGACGCCCTGCGCCCGTGGGCCACGGGCGGGTCGCTGCTCAACTTCGCGGGGCCGCGCGACGCCGTCTCGGCGCAGCTGATGCGGACGTCGTTCGGCCCGGGCACGTACGAGCGCCTGGTCGCGATGCGCCGACGGCTCGACCCGCTGGGCGTCCTCGCGCCGTCCTCACGGTGGGCGCCCGTTCACGGCGTCCCCGCGGTCAGGGCCGACCCGGTCGCCTGACCGCACGACCGACCTCGGCGACCGACGTCGACCCACGGCGTCGACCCACCGCGTCGACGCACGGCCCGGACATGCCGAAAGCCCCGTGCCGGTCGATGATCCGACCGGCACGGGGCCCTTCCTGCGCTGCGGGTATCAGTCCAGGTAGTCGCGAAGCACCTGGGACCGGCTCGGGTGGCGCAGCTTCGACATCGTCTTGGACTCGATCTGACGGATCCGCTCGCGCGTCACGCCGTAGACCTTGCCGATCTCGTCGAGCGTCTTCGGCTGCCCGTCCTGCAGACCGAAGCGCATCGAGACGACGCCCGCCTCGCGCTCCGACAGGGTGTCGAGCACCTGGTGCAGCTGCTCCTGCAGCAGCGTGAAGCTCACCGCGTCGGCCGGCACGACGGCCTCGGAGTCCTCGATGAGGTCACCGAACTCGCTGTCGCCGTCCTCGCCCAGCGGCGTGTGCAGCGAGATGGGCTCGCGGCCGTACTTCTGGACCTCGACCACCTTCTCGGGGGTCATGTCCAGCTCCTTGGCCAGCTCCTCCGGGGTGGGCTCGCGGCCCAGGTCCTGGAGCATCTGGCGCTGCACGCGGGCCAGCTTGTTGATGACCTCGACCATGTGCACCGGGATGCGGATGGTGCGGGCCTGGTCGGCCATGGCGCGGGTGATCGCCTGCCGGATCCACCAGGTGGCGTACGTCGAGAACTTGTAGCCCTTGGTGTAGTCGAACTTCTCGACGGCGCGGATCAGACCGAGGTTGCCCTCCTGGATGAGGTCCAGGAACAGCATGCCGCGGCCGGTGTAACGCTTGGCGAGGGAGACGACGAGGCGCAGGTTCGCCTCGAGCAGGTGGTTCTTGGCGCGCTTGCCGTCGTGCGCGATCCACCGCAGGTCGCGGTACATCCGGCGCTCGTCGGCGTTCGCCTTCGTCTTGTCGAAGTCGGCGTAGTCCTTGGACAGTCGCTCCTCCGCGAACAGGCCGGCCTCGATGCGCTTCGCGAGCTCGACCTCCTGCTCCGCGTTCAGCAGCGCGACCTTGCCGATCTGCTTCAGGTAGTCCTTGACCGGGTCGGCCGTGGCGCCGGCGGTGACGACCTGCTGCGCGGGCTGGTCGTCGTCGTCGGTGTCCGAGACGACGAATCCCCGCTCCTCGTCGTCGCCCTTGGTGTCCTTGCCCGCGGCGGCCTTCGTGCCCTTGGCGCCGTGCTCGGCGCCCTCCTGCTCGTCGTCCGCGACGTCGGTCGCGTCCTCGTCGAGCTCGACGTCCTCGATATCGTCCGAGCCCGGCTCGTCCTTCGAGGCGGCCTTGCGACCGCGCGTCGTCTTCGTGCCCTTGGTCGTCGCCGACTTGGACGCGGCGGAACGCGAGGCAGGCTTCTTGGCCGCCGGGGTCGACTCACCGGGCTCCTCGTCGGCCCCGGTCGTGGCGGAGGTCGACTTCACCGTGGAGGTCTTCACGGCGCCGGACCGCGCCGCCGGCGCCTTGGCGCGCGTGGCGGTGCTCCGGCTGGTGCTGGCGGCGGCGACCTTGGTGGCCGTGGGCACGCCGATCTCGACGCCCGCCGTCGCGAAGGCGCGCAGGACCGCCTTCAGCCGCTTCGGGTCCGCCACCGCCGCGTTCTCGCAGGCGGCACGGAAGCTCTCGGCGTCGACCCGGCCGTCGGCGGTGCCTCGAGCGAGCAGTCCCTGCAGGGCAGGGTGCTCGAACTCGCGGGGAAGTGCAGGGTTCTGCGCAGTGGACGCCACAAACCGACCTTTCGGCATTCGAGGGGACGGTGCACCGCCGTCAAGGCCTCCGACTCGGACTGTCGTGGCTCAGGCGGACACCCCTATTGTACCGGCGACATCCGCGACGGTGGGGCACCGCGGGCTCCTGCGCCCGCTCCAGTACCCGCGTCGTGCGGTCTCCGGTGCTGGCTCAACGCACGGGAGCGCTCGAAGATTCCCGCGGTACCACCGGGAACGGCCCGCGGTCGCCGCGCGCGGCGGGCACGGACGACACCGGCCGACGGTCACGAGCGTCACACCGTTCGGCGTGGCGCGGCGACCCATGGTCACGGCTTCACCGCGAGCACCGGACAGGGGGCCTCGAGCAGGATCCGCTGCGCCCCCGAGCCGAGGATGAGCTTGCCGACGGGGCTGCGGCGCCGCAGCCCCACGACGATCAGCTCCGCCCCCGCCTCGTGCGCCGTGCGCACGAGGTCCTCCGCGAGGTCCCCGGTGCCGGCGACCATCGAGTAGGGCACCCCGGACGCGGTCAGGTCGTCCTCGACCGCCTGCCTCTCGGGGCTCGCGTCGCCCTGGGCCACGACGACCGTGAGGGGGGCGGACCGCTCCCGCGCCTCGCGCTGCGCTGCGGCGAGTGCCGCCTGCCCTTCGGCCGTGCTCAGGAGTCCGACGACGATCGCCATGGGGGCACGCTACCCGACGCCGCGCCCGGTCACCGGCCTGCCAGGGACACCGACCGGGACCCTGCCCGTGGGCAACCAGGAGCCGGCCCGGAGCCGGTCACGAGCCGGCCCGGGAGCCGCCCGGTCGTCCTGTCGCACGCCCGGGGGCGCCCGCGGGGACCGCCGGTGCCGCCGGGCCCGAGGCCGTGACCCACCCCGGAGGCACCGCCGCACGCAGCACCCCGGCCAGGAGCGCGGCCAGGCGGTGCGACGGATCCTGACGCAGCGCCTCGCGGACCCGCCTCGCGGCCAGCCATCCGTCGCCGCGCCACCACGCGAGGAACGCCAGCAGGGCGAGCGGGGCGGCGTGCCAGCGGCGCGGCGCCGCGCCGACCACCTGCTCGAGGACGAGCCGCGCGGCGTCCGCCACCGCTGCGTCGGGCGGGACCCCGACCCGCGGGTCCACCACGCGGGCGATCGCCCGAGCCGTGGCCACCTCGACCGCGGTCTCGCTCTCGGCGCCCGCCCCTGGGCCGGGGGCACCGCGCGCGGCGGTCAGCTCTGCCGCGTCGGAGGCCCCCGGCACGAGGGACAGCAGCACGGCGTCGCGCACCGGGACGTCCGCGAGCGCCGCTGCCAGGCGGCCGAGGCGTGCGGGCGGCAGGGCGATCTCGCCGCCCGGGGTCGCGACCTGCTGGTCCGCGGCGGCCTGGCGCACGAGGTCGCGCCACACGCCGAGGGCCTCCGCGCGCCACCGCGCCGTCGCGGCGCCCGGGGGCTCGCCACCCTGCAGCGCGGGGCGTCCACGCTCGGTACGGGCGGCCGCCTTCGCGACCCGGTCCCGCACGGCGACGGACGCCCGGGCGATGCGGTGCGCCTCCTGCTCCGAGGCGGCGATCGCGCGCCCCGCGACGACGAACGCGGCCCCGACCTCGCCGTGCTCGAGCTCACCCAGCGGACGCCCGTCGGGCGGGCAGCACGCCGGGTCCGCGCAGCCGAGGCCGCGGTACCCGTCGGCACCGACCAGCCAGGTCTCGATGTCGGCCGCCGGGTCCAGCACCTCGTCGAGGGCGGCGAGCACCTCCGCCGCGCGGGGCAGGACGGCGGACTCCGGCCGCGCGGTGCACAGGACGACGAGGACGAGGACGGCCCCGACCCGCGCCGCCGCCCGTGCCACCGTGCGGGCGTCGGGCTCCGGTCCGTCGAGGCCTCCCGCACCACCGCCGTCGGCTTCGGCGAGCGACGTCCGGGCGACGAGGCCGATCCTCCCCTCCCCGGTGACGCAGACGACGACGCAGCACTCCCGGGGCCGGAACCCCAGCAGGTACGGCACGGCGGCGAGCATGTCGCGGGACGAACGGAGCACGACGGGCAGGTCGAACGGCGAGTCGGGCTCCCCGGAGCGGGGCGTGGCGTAGGCGGCTTCCATGGCCCGATCCCATCGGAAGCGGCGGGCACGTGAGGGCCGCCCGCCGCCGGCTGTGGACGCACCGCTCCTGGGGGCAGGCTCGGACCCGTCGCCCGTGGGGCGGCGTCCTGCCGACCACCGGGCCGACGGGCTCGCCCGATGCTCTCCCCGGGCCGCTACGGTGGGCGCCGTGCCCACGCTCCCCCGTCCGCCGCGCCCCTCTCGCACCGTCCGAGGTGCCCGTGCCGGCGGCGCCGCCATGGCCGTCGCCGCGCTGCTGACGTTGTCCGGGTGCGGGCTGCTCGGTGGCGGCGCCCCCGACGACGAGGTCTCGGCGACCGGTGAGCACGGCTCCGGCGTCGGGCTGCGCGGCGACGGCGACGCGACCGCGAGCGCCGACCCGGACGCCCCCGCTGCGCTGCCCACGTTCGACCCGGACACCGCCGTCGGCGGCTACGCGCCCGGCTTCCCCGAGAAGCTGCTCGGCGCGCCCCAGGACGCCACCGTCCTCGCCAGCTCGGCCACGCCCGGGGCGGGGAGGCTCACGGACGTGACCCTCAACCTGAGCACGACCCGCAGCACGCAGGAGGTCATCGACCAGCTCGCGAAGCGGCTGCACAAGGCCGGCTTCACCCAGTCCGAGACGGGGACGCTCACCGGGCTCACGGCCCAGACGACGTTCGGCCGCGAGACCACGCCGAAGTCGAAGAAGGGCGCCAAGGACGCGGGCCCGGTCGTGGAGTCCGTCACGCTCGGCGTGCTCGACGACGGCGAGCGCCGCCTGGTCACCGTGAGCGGCTCGGTCCTCACCGGCTGACCCGGGCCCGGGCCCTCGTCCGGACACATAGGCTGGCCGCATGCCCACCGCACCGTCCCTGGTCGACCTCGAGAACCTCCGCCCCGACGTCGACGCCGAGGTCGAGCGGCACCTCGCCGACCTGGAGCGGGAGGCCGCCTCGATCGGGGCCGCGGCGACCGCGCTCACGGATCAGGCGGCGGTCCTCCTGCGCGGGGGCAAGCGGCTGCGGGCGGCGTTCTGCTACTGGTCGTTCCGGGCCCACGGCGGGCCGTCCGAGGGCCCCGGGCGCGATGCCGTGGTCCGCGCCGGCGCGGCCCTCGAGCTGTTCCAGGCCGCGGCCCTGCTGCACGACGACGTGATGGACGCGTCCGACACGCGCCGCGGCGAGCCCACCGCCCACCGCGCCTTCGAGGCTCGCCATTCCGGGGCGGGCTGGGCCGGGTCGGCCGAGCGCTTCGGCACGTCCGCCGCCATCCTGCTGGGCGACCTGTGCCTGGTGGCGTGCCAGCGCGAGATGGCCGCGGCGGTCGAGACCCTCCCTGACCGGGCGGGCGACGCGCGGGCCCTGTTCGACGCCATGCAGACCGAGGTGGTCGTCGGCCAGTACCTCGACGTGCTGGTGCAGGCCGAGCCGTGGGGGCTCGACCCGGCGGCGGACGAGGAGCGCGCGCGCACCGTCCTGCGCGCCAAGTCGGCGCGCTACTCGGTGGAGCGCCCGCTCGTGCTGGGCGCCGTGCTGGCGGGCGCCGCCCCTGCCCGCCTCGACGCGGTCTCCGCGGCCGGCCTGCCTCTCGGGGAGGCGTTCCAGCTGCGCGACGACGTGCTCGGCGTCTTCGGCGACCCGTCGGTCACGGGCAAGCCCGCGGGCGACGACCTGCGCGAGGGCAAGCGCACCGTCCTCGTGGCCCGCACCATGACCGCCGCGAGCCCCGCCGACCGCGACCTCGTCGTCGCCCGGCTGGGTGACCCCGACCTCGACGGCGCGACGGTCGAGCGGCTGCGCGGGGTGATCGCGGGCTCCGGCGCGCTCGACGGGGTCGAGACGCTCATCGGCGCGCTCGCGGACGGCGCGCTCGCGGGCCTCGCCGCGGCGGACCTCGCGGAGCCGGGGCGCACGGTCCTGCTGGACCTGGCGCGCGCCGCGGTCGACCGCGCGGCCTGAGCCGGCCGCGCGGTCCGGCGGGTCAGCGACGCGTCACAGCAGCGCCTGCGCGACCCGGCGCACCTCGGCCCGGCGCCCGGCCAGGAGCTCCGCGATCGGCGCGTTCCCGATCGACGGCTCGGTCTCGAACAGCCAGCGCAGGATGGCCGCGTCGTCGAGCCCCACGTCCGAGAGCACCAGGACGGTGCCGCGCAGCGTCGGCAGCACGTGCGGCTTCTCGCCGTCCGTGACGAGGAAGACGGCGGGCACCTGGAAGGTGTTCCGCTCGCCACGCTTGATCCCGACCAGCGTCCGCTCGGCGACCAGCCCCCGCACCTTGCTCACCGGGATGCCGAGCACCTCGGCGACGTCGGGGAGGGTCAGCCACTCGTCCACGAGCGGCTCGAGGGCGGTGCGGTCGTCGGTGGCGCCTGCGGGGCCGGGCGCGGGGGATGCGGTGTCGTTCACCCGGCCAGCCTACGGGCCCGCCGATCGGGCCGCCCCTACACTCGTGGCGTGGCCATCGCGACGACCGACCCGATGCTCGGCCGCCTGGTCGACGGGCGGTACGAGATCGTCGCGCGCGTCGCGCGCGGGGGCATGGCCACGGTCTACCGCGCCACCGACCGCCGCCTCGACCGCGAGGTCGCGATCAAGGTGATGCACCCACACCTGGCCGACGGCGTGGACGGCGCCGCGTTCGTGTCCCGCTTTCGCCGCGAGGCCCGCGCGGCCGCCCGCCTCACCCACCCGGGCGTCGTGGCCGTCTACGACCAGGGCGTCGACGGGGACACGAGCTACCTGGCCATGGAGTACGTGCCGGGCACGAACCTGCGGCGCGAGCTGCACGACGCCGGCGCGCTCACCCTGGGCCGCACCCTCGACGTCGTCGCGCAGGTGCTGGCGGCCCTGGCCGCGGCCCACCGCAGGGGCGTCGTCCACCGCGACGTGAAGCCCGAGAACGTCCTCGTCGTGGGCGACGCCGACGGCGTGACCGACGGCCGGGCCGGCACCTCCGCCGCAGGGCGGGTCAAGGTCGCGGACTTCGGCCTGGCGCGCGCCGTCACCGAGGTCACGACCACCACCACAGGCACCGTCCTCGGCACCGTGGCGTACCTCGCGCCGGAGGTCATCACCAGCGGGCGCTGCGACGCCCGCACCGACGTCTACGCCGTGGGGGTGCTCGCCTACGAGCTCGCGACCGGCACGCTCCCCTACCCCGGCGAGACGCCGATCCAGGTCGCCTTCCACCACGTGCACGAGGACCACCCGGCGCCGTCGGAGCGCGTCGACTGGCTCCCTGAGGGCCTCGACGCCCTCGTCGCGTCGTTCACCTCCCGCGACCCGCAGCGCCGGCCAGCCGACGCCGGGGCCGCGCTCGAGGCGGTCGAGGCGCTGCGGGCGTCGCTCGACCCCGAGCTGCTCGACCGTCGCGCCGACGCACCCGCCGACGACGCACCGGCCGCCCCCGACGACGCCACGGACGGCGCCGAGGACGCGGACGCGGCGGGCCCCGGGGCCACCGACGCCGTCGACGAGATCCCCACCGCGTTCTTCCAGGAGGTGTCCGCGACCGCGCCGTCGCGAACCGACGACCGGCCGGTCGAGCAGCCCACCGAGGCCTACGGACGGCCTTCGAGGCGCCGGCGCGCGATCGCGTGGTCGCTCGCCGTCGTGCTCCTGCTCGGCGGGGGCGGGCTCGGCACCTGGTGGTGGTTCGCCGACGGCCCCGGCGCGTGGACCTCGGTCCCCTCCGGCATGGCCGGGGCGTCGGCGGACGACGCGCACGCCGCCCTCGAACGGGCCGGGCTCGACGTCACCACCAGCCGCGCGTTCGACGACGAGATCCCCGTCGGCGCGGTCGTGACCACCGTCCCGGCGCCGGGCGAGCGGGTTCGCCTCGACGGCTCCGTGGAGCTGGTCCTCTCGCGGGGCGTGCGCATGCTCACGGTGCCCCACGACCTCGTCGGCGCGGACCGCGAGAAGGCGACGGCGGCGCTGGAGCGCGCCGGCTTCACCGTCGGGTCGCCGACCCGGGCCTACGACGACGAGGCGGACCGCGGCACCGTCCTCGACCTCTCGGCGGGCGAGGGCACCCGCCAGCGGCACGACACCGTCATGACGCTCACCGTCTCCGACGGCCCCGCCCCCGTGCAGGTGCCGCAGGAGGTGGGCAAGGAGAAGGACGCCGCGGTCGCCGACCTCGAGAGCCTCGGGCTCGTGGTGAAGCTCGCCGACCCGACGTACTCCGAGGACGTCCCGAAGGGCCACGTCCTGGCCCAGGACCCGGAGCAGGGCGCCGCGGCGCACCGCACGGACACGGTCACCCTCACGATCTCCCAGGGGCCGCCGCTGGTCGAGGTGCCGAACGTCGTCGGCAAGCACACCGACCCGGCCCGCAAGGCGCTGGAGAAGGCCGGCTTCAAGGTCAAGGAGAACGCCTACCTGGGCGGCCTGCTCGACACCGTCCGCTTCCAGGACACCACCGGCACGGCCCCGAAGGGCAGCACCGTCACGCTGACGGTCTGGTAGGCGGCCCGACGCGACGGGCCAGCAGGCGGCAGCTCGTCGGGCGATGGGTCACCAGCTGGTGAGCATCTCCGCGACGCGGAACGCCATCTCGAGCGACTGCTGGTGGTTCAGACGCGGGTCGACGAGCGTCTCGTACCGCAGCGCGAGCCCGGCGTCGTCGATCTCCTCGCTGCCGCCCAGCACCTCGGTGACGTCGTCGCCGGTGAGCTCCATGTGCAGGCCGCCGGGCACGGTGCCGAGGGCGCGGTGCACCTCGAAGAAGCCGGTCACCTCGTCGAGGACGTCCGAGAACCGGCGCGTCTTGTATCCGCTCTCCGACGTGATCGTGTTGCCGTGCATCGGGTCGGTCACCCAGGTGACGGCCACGCCCGCGGCGGTCACCTTCTCGACCACCTCGGGCAGCACGTCACGGACCTTGCCGGCGCCCATGCGGGTGACGAACGTCAGGCGCCCCGCGGTGTTGTCCGGGTTGAGCCGGGCCGCGAGGGCGAGCGCGTCGTCGGCCGTCGTCGTCGGGCCGAGCTTGACCCCGACGGGGTTGGCGACCCGCGAGAGGAACTCGACGTGCGCCCCGTCCAGCTGGCGCGTGCGCTCGCCGATCCACAGGAAGTGGGCCGACGTCGCGTAGGCCTCGCCAGTGCGGGAGTCGACGCGGGTGAGCGCCCGCTCGTAGTCGAGGATGAGCGCCTCGTGGCTGAGGTAGAACTCCACCGAGCGCAGGGCGTCGAAGTCGGCGCCGCAGGCCTCCATGAAGCGGATCGCCCGGTCGATCTCGGCGGCCGTGCGCTCGTAGCGCGAGTACGCCGGGTTGCGCATGAACCCGCGGTTCCACTCGTGCACGCGCCGCAGGTCGGCATGGCCGCCCTGCGTGAACGCGCGCACGACGTTCGCCGTCGCCGACGAGATCCGGTACGCCTGCTCCAGGCGCACCGGGTCGGGCGTGCGCGACGCGGGGGTGAACTCGTGCCCGTTGACCATGTCGCCGCGGTACGCGGGCAGCGTGACGCCGTCGCGGGTCTCGAGGTCCGACGAGCGCGGCTTGGCGTACTGACCCGCCAGGCGGCCCATCTTCACCACCGGGGTGCTCGCGCCGTGCGTGAGCACCACCGCCATCTGCAGGATGGTGCGGATCTTGTTGCGGATCCGGGTCGCGTTCGCGTCGGCGAACGTCTCTGCGCAGTCGCCGCCCTGCAGCAGGAACGCCTCGCCCCGGCCGGCCGAGGCGAGGCGCTCGGTGAGC
>NZ_JBHWYY010000003.1:0-158226 GCF_042728595.1 Isoptericola sp. NPDC060185
GTTTGGCCCTGTTCGCACCGCGAAACAGGGCCAAACGTCCGCTCACAACACCGTCCCGGGTCAGCCGGCCAGGTGCCCCCACCGCGGTGCGAGCTCGTGCCACGGCCCGACCTCCGCGACCTCGCCGTCGGCGAGGACGACGACGCGGTCCGCGCGCGACAGGGCCGCGCGCTTCGACGTCGCGCCCACCACCGTGGTGCCCCGCTCGCGCAGCGACGCCCACAGCTCGATCTCGGTGGTGGCGTCGAGGGCGGACGAGACGTCGTCGGCGAGCAGCAGCTCGGCGTCGGTCGCGAGCGCGCGGGCGAGCGCCAGTCGCTGCACCTGCCCGCCCGACAGCCGCACCCCGCGGTGCCCGACCAGCGCGTCCGGGCCGCCGGCCTCCGCGACGTCCTGCCCCAGGCGCGCGGCCGCGACCGGCCCGTCGACGTCCCGCTCGTGGTCCAGGCGCACGTTCTCGGTGAAGGTGCCCGAGAGCACCCGCGGCACCTGCGCGACGTGGGCCACCTGCCCGGGGCGCAGGAACGTCTGGGCGTCGGCGACATCCTGCCCGTTCCAGCGGATGGTCCCCGTGTGCTCCATGAGGCCGCTCAGCGCCGACAGCAGGCTCGACTTGCCCGACCCCACCTGCCCGAGCAGCAGCACGAGCTCGCCGCGCCGCACCTCCAGGTCGACGTCGGACACCCCGATGGTGCCGTCGTCGTGCACGGCCGTGACGCCCTCGAGGCGCAGCCGCTCCAGCGCCCGGCGCGGTCCCGGCGCCGGCAGCGGCGCCTCGCCCGTGAGCAGGTCGACGCCGGCCGGCAGGTCCATGAGGTCCGTGCCCGCCGCGAAGCGGCCCGTGGCGCGCTGCCACGACCGGGTGCCCGGCGCCTCCGTGACGACCGCACCCGCGACCACGCCGAACCAGCCGAACCCGTTCACCGCGTTCGCGACCAGCAGCGCCGTCGCGAGCCCCCACGTGCCGGTGAGCAGGCCCGCCCACGCGGCGACGACGCCGAGCTGCACCATGATCATCGGCACCCCGTCGAGCGCGGCCTGCACCCGGTGCTCGAAGATCGCGGCGCGCACGCGCCCGCCGTCCACGTGCCGCAGGTGCGCGTGCACCTCGGGCGTGCGCGCGGCGAGCTTCACCGTGCGCGCGGAGTCGAGCGTCGAGACCAGGGCGCGGCCGAAGCGGGCGCGCGCCGCCGACGACCGGGTGGCCGAGCGGCCCGCGATGGGGCGGCCGATCGCCGACGCCGCGGCCGAGACGACCATGACGGCGAGCAGCACGCCGCCCGCGAGCCACGACCCGGACAGCAGCGCCGTCACGCCGGCGATGACGAGGCCGTTGACGAAGTCGACCCAGCGGTCCGCGTACCGCACGAACCGGTCCGCGTCCATCGACCGGGCCACGACCTCGCCGGGCGGGGTGGCACGCAGCCGCTCCTGGCGCGTCTGGCCGGCCATGACCGCCATCCGCACGCGCAGCAGCACCTCCACCCACCAGCGCGGGTACACGAACAGCGCCCAGGCGAGGGCGAGCGGCGCGACGACGAGCAGCACGGCGAACGACACCATGAGCACGGTGGGGAAGCCGTCGTCGAGCCCCTCGACCGCCTGCCCCCACAGGAACCCGGTGAGCGCGCCCTGCGCGGAGACGAGGCTGGCCACGAGGAACAGCAGCGCACCGACGACGCCCCACGCGGGCCGCACGAACAGCGCGTGCAGCACGCCGCGCGCGAGGCTCGGCCCCTCGCCGGGGTCGGCGAGGTCCGGCGCCGCGCCCCGGCGGCGCTTGCCGCCCACGTGGTGCTCGGCCCCGTGCCCGGCCCCCTGCTCGACCTGCTGCTCGGCGGCCTCCGGGGTCGCCCCCGGCGCGGCCTCGTGCGCGGTGAGCGCCGCGGCCACCTCCTCGGCGGCCCCGGCGCTCGCCACGGGCGCCTCGGCGGCGTCGCTCGCCAGGAGCAGGTCGCGGTAGGGGCCGTCCTCGCGCGCGAGCCGGGCCCGCGGGCCCTGCTGCACGACGCGCCCGTGGTCGAGCGCCGCGAGCAGGTCCGCCCGCTCGATGGTGGTGAGCCGGTGGGCGACGAGCACGCCCGTGCGGCCGGCGAGCAGCCGCTCCGACGCAGCGACGACGCGCGCCTCGGTGAGCGGGTCCATGCGCGCGGTCGCCTCGTCGAGCACGACCACCTGGACGTCGCGGACCAGCAGACGGGCGAACGCGACGAGCTGCTCCTCCCCCGCCGACAGCGAGGTGCCGCCCGGCCCGAGCAGCGTGTCCAGCCCGTCGGGCAGGCCGGACACCCAGGCGTCCAGGCGCAGCTCGCGCACGGCCGCCTCGATGTCGTCGCGCGGGACGTCGGCGAACAGGGCGATGTTCTCGGCCAGGGTGCCGGCGAGGATCTCGGTGCGCTGCGTCACGACGCCCACCGCGGCGCGCAGCTTCTGCAGGTCGAGGTCGCGGACGTCCACGCCGCCCAGGAGCACTGTGCCGGGCTCCGGCTCGACGGCGCGCGACAGCAGCGACGCGAGCGTCGACTTGCCCGACCCGGTGCGCCCGACGAGCGCCACCGTCTGGCCCGCCGGGACGTGCAGGTTCACGCCCTGCAGCGCGAAGGTGCCCTCGGCGTAGGAGAAGTGCAGGTCGCGCAGCTCGATGCCGACGGGGCCCTCGGGCAGGTCGCGCCCGCCCGTGGGCTCGGGCTCGACGCCGAGCATCTGCTTGATGCGCGTGATCGCGCCCAGGCCCTCCTGGATGTCCGGCAGGTGGTGGATGAGGTTGTCCACCTGGCCCACGAACATGGCCGTCACGAGGAACAGCGTGACGAGCTCCTGGACGGCGAGGGCGCCACCGGAGGCCAGGGCCGCGCCGGCCACGGCCACGCCGGCGAGCAGGGACGCCAGCACCAGCCCGGCGCGCCGCAGCATCCGCGACTCGACCGTCACCACGTCGCGGAACTTGCGGTGCACGTCCGCCGAGCGCTGCGCCAGGCGGCGGATCGCGAACGGCTGACCGAGGCTCGTGCGCAGGTCGTCGCGGGCGGCGACCGACTCCTCGAACGCGGCCGCGTGGTCGGTCCAGGCCGCCTCCTCGGTCACCTTGCGGCGGGCGATCTCGCCCAGCATCGGCCGCACGAGGAGCCCGGCCAGCGCGCCGAGCACGGGGAACAGCACCCACGCGGGCCACCAGGTGATGCCCGCGACCACGTACATGGGCACGACGCCCACGACGGTGCGGCCCGCGCCCCACAGCTGCCGGCGCACCAGCGTGCCGACGGCGTGCGTGTCGTCGTCGACGCGGTCGAGCACCTCGCCCACCGCCTGCTCCGTGAGCGTGGCGAGGGGCTGGTGCAGCGCGGCGGTGAGCAGGTCGCCGCGCAGGCGGCCCTCGGCCCGGTCGACGACGCCCGCCCACACGACCTGCCCGGCCGTGTCGAACAGGGCGGCGCCCACCACGCAGAGGGTCAGCAGCAGGAGCAGGCCACCCGTCGGGTCCTCCGCGAGGCGGCCCGCGACGACCGTGCCGAGCGCGGCGCCCACCGCCCCGAGCGTGAGCGCGACCAGCGCGACCGCGGCGACGGGGCCGCGCAGGCGGCGCCAGTCGAGACGACGGGACGGGTCGTCCGGGGTGGGGGCGGCGGTGGGGCTGGCGTGGTCCGCGCGCGCGGCAGGGGCGTCGATCATGGCCCGGAAATCCTACGTGGGCCCACCGACGCCCCGCCCGTGATTTTCGGCTAGATCAGCCCCAGCGCCCGCACCGCGTCCCGCTCCTCCGCGAGCTCCGCCACGCTGGCGGTCATCCGCTCCCGGGAGAAGTCGTCGAGCTCGAGGCCCTCGACGACCTCCCAGGCGCCGCCCGACGACGTCACCGGGAACGACGACACGAGGCCCTCGGGCACGCCGTACTGCCCCGTCGACCACAGGCCGGCGCTGGTCCAGTCGCCGGCGGGCGTGCCCAGCACCCAGTCGTGCACGTGGTCGATCGCCGCGTTCGCCGCCGACGCGGCCGACGACGCGCCCCGCGCGTCGATGATCGCCGCACCGCGCTTGGCGACCGTCGGGATGAAGTCGTCCGTCAGCCAGAGCCGGTCCTCGTCCGCGTACCGGGAGCCGGGGGTGCCGGCCACGTCGGCGCGGAACACGTCCGGGTACTGGCTGGCCGAGTGGTTGCCCCAGATCGTGACCCGGCGCACCTGCGACACCGGCACGTCGGCCCGCTTCGCGAGCTGCGACAGGGCGCGGTTGTGGTCCAGGCGCGTCATCGCCGTGAACCGGTCCTTCGGCACGTCGGGCGCGTTCGACGCCGCGATCAGCGCGTTCGTGTTCGCCGGGTTGCCCACCACGAGCACCCGCACGTCGTCCGCCGCACCCGCGTTAATGGCCCGGCCCTGCGGCCCGAAGATGCCGCCGTTCGCCTCGAGCAGGTCCGCCCGCTCCATGCCCGGGCCGCGGGGCCGCGCGCCCACCAGCAGGGCGATGTTGGTGCCCGCGAAGCCGGCCGTCGGGTCGTCGTGGATGTCGATCCCGTCGAGCAGCGGGAAGGCGCAGTCGTCGAGCTCCATGGCCGTGCCCTCGGCCGCCTTCACCGCCTGCGGGATCTCCAGCAGCCGCAGCCGCACGGGGGTGTCGGGGCCGAGCATCGCGCCCGACGCGATCCGGAAGAGCAGCGCGTACCCGATCTGGCCCGCCGCCCCGGTGACGGTGACGTTCACTGGTGTGGTCATGCCCCCACTCTGGCGCAGCCCGGCTCCCGGGTCGACCGGCACGCCGACCGCCGTGGCGGAACGCGACCTGGGACGACGCGCGGTACGGTGCGAGCAGCGCCACCGTCGGCCCGCGCTCAGCAACCGTTCAGACCACGGTGGAAGCATGCCCGCGCTGCCGGCCTGCGAGGTCGGTCACGCACGACCGGCCCTCCGAGCGGGGGGCGAACCGAGACGCCCGTCTCCCGAACAGAGAAGGACCCTCATGTCCCAGGACATCGCCGCCGAGGGCGGTACGGCTTCGGTCGAGGTCGACACCGCGGCCGCGCCCGTCGAGCACGGCCTGTTCCAGCGCCTCGCCGCCGAGGCGTTCGGCACGTTCGTGCTGGTGCTCGGCATCGTCGGCACCGCCACGTTCAACGCCGTGAACAACAACCAGATCCTTCCCGTGGCGCTCGCGGCCGCGCTCCTCCTCATGGGCGCGATCGCGGCGGTCGGCGCCGTGTCCGGCGGCCACTTCAACCCGGCGGTGACGCTCGGCGCGGCGCTCGCTGGCCGCACCCCGTGGCGCGACCTCGCGCCGTACTGGGTGGCGCAGCTCGTCGGCGGCACCGCCGCCGCCGCGGTCGTGTTCTCCCTCGTCCCGACCGGGTACCCGGCCCTCGTGGGCGCCGAGGACAAGGCCGGCGTCCTCGCGGGGACGGCCAACGGCTTCGGCAGCCACTCGCCGCTGGCGAACCTCACCGCGGCGTCGGGCAGCCCCGTCCAGTTCTCGCAGTGGTCGGCGATCCTCGTCGAGGTGATCGTCACCGCCGTCTTCGTCGGGATCATCCTCGCCGTGACGAGCAAGCGCTCGAAGTCCGCCTTCGCCCCCGCCGTCATCGGCCTGGCCCTCGGCGCCCTGATCATCGTCGCCTGGCCGGTCACCAACGCGTCGCTCAACCCGGCGCGGTCGTTCGCCTCGGCCGTGTTCGCCGGCGGGTGGACCTGGGGCCAGCTGTGGGTCTTCGTCGTCGCCCCGCTGGTCGGCGCGGCGCTCGCCGCGCTGTTCGTCCGCGCGTTCCAGCCGGTGCCAGCCGTCGCGCTGACCGAGTTCGAGTACGCGGCCGTGACCGTCGAGGAGCGCACCGAGGAGGCCGACACCGCGCGGACCGGCGCCGAGCACGACGTCGTCGACGACGGCGCCCTCCCGGCCGTTCCCGAGGCCGAAGCCGAGGAGCGCGCGGCCGACGCCTCGGACGCCGCACAGGACGCGTCGGGCGACGAGCCGAAGGGCGACGCACCCCGCGCCTGACCCGGCTCAGCACGGCACGAGGGCCGGCATCCCCGCGGGGTGCCGGCCCTCGTCCTGTCCAGCGTCCCGTCCAGACGGGTCGTCGTGCCGGCGGGGCGCCGCTCAGCTCAGGCCGGGCGCGGTGACCGCGAGGACGCCGATCACGACCGCCGCCGCCCAGCACAGGAAGACGTCGAAGCCGCGGCTGCGCACGACGAGGCCGACCGGCCCGGTCCGGGAGGTGGCCCGCCACGTGCCCGCGACGGCCAGCGTGAGGGCGATCACGCCGACCCCGAGGCGGGCGCCGACCAGCACGCCGAGCAGCACGGCCAGGACGATCCCGCTCAGCACCGTGACGATCGCGCGCTCCGGGCCGGGCACGGCGCGGGCGGCCTCCTCGTGCTCGGCCTCCACGGAGTGCCAGGTGGGCGCGGGCTTGCGCCCTCCGGGAGGGTCGGGCAGTGCACGGGGATCCACGGCAGACGAGCCTACCGTCGTCGGGAGGGCGCCCGTCCCTGGTGCCCGTCCCACCCGGGTTACGGTGAGCAACGTGCCCGAGCCCACGACCCCCACCTCCCAGCCCGTCCCCCGGCCCCGCACGGTCGTCGTGGTCGGCGCGGGCCTCGCGGGAGCGCAGACGGTCGCGGCGCTGCGCGCGCACGGCTTCGACGGCCGCGTCACCCTGCTCGGCGCGGAGGGCGTGCCGCCCTACGACCGCCCGCCGCTGTCCAAGGAGCTCCTCACGCGCCCCGAGCCCGTCTGGCTGAGCGCGGACCTCGGCGTCGACGTCGAGACGCTCGCCGACGACGTCCGCCTGGCGGAGCCCGCGCGGGCGCTGGAGACCGGTCCGGACGGCGTGGTCGTCGTGACGGGCGCCGACCGCGTCGAGGCCGACGCCGTCGTGCTGGCCATGGGCTCGGTGCCCGTGGTGCCGCCCGGCTTCGACGCCTCCGCCCTGCTGCACACGGCGGCCGACGCCGAGCGGCTGCGGTCGGCGCTGCGCCCGGGCCTGCGGCTCGTCATCGTGGGGGCGGGCTGGATCGGGGCCGAGCTCGCGGGCGTGGCCGCCGGGGCGGGCGCCGACGTCACGGTGCTCGAGGCCGCGGACGCGCCCCTGTCCCGCCAGCTCGGCCGCGAGATCGGCGCGCGCCTCGCGGGCTGGTACGACGACGCGGGGGTCCACCTGCGCACCGGGTCCGCGGTGGCTGCCGTCGACGACACCGGGGTGCGCCTGGCCGGCGGCGAGCACGTCCCGGCGGACCTCGTGCTCACCGCCGTCGGGGCCCGCCCCGCGACGGGCTGGCTCGCGGGCGCGCTGCCGCTGGACCCGCGGGGCGCGCTGGAGGTGGACGCCGACGGCCGCGTCCCCGGCCACCCGCGGGTGTGGGCGGTCGGGGACGTCGCCTCGCGCGCGCACCCGGTGTTCGGCACGGTGCCCGGCGGGCACTGGTCGGCCGCCCTGCACGACCCGGACCCGACCGTCCGCGCCCTGCTCGGCATCGAGGGCGCCGGTGGCGACCACGGCGCCGGCCACGCGCCGTACGTCTTCTCCCAGCAGCTCGGCCACGACCTGGCCCTGCTCGGGCTGCCCGCCGAGGGCTCCCCCGTGGTGCTGCGGGGCGCCCCCGGCGAGGGCCCGTGGGCGGCGCTCTACCTGGACCCGGCGGAGGCCCCGGACGTCGACGGCCCGCTCGACGGCGTCGCGACCGTCCGCGCCGTGCTGCTCGTCGACTCCCCGCGCGACGTCGGCGGCGTGCGCCGTCTCATGAGCCGCGGCGAGCCGCTCCGGCTCGACCTGGCGCGCGCCCTCGACCCCGCCGTCCGGCTCAAGGCCGCCGTCGCCCCCTGACGCCGAATAGGCGGTTGACACCGTTGTGGGGCGTCGACGCGCCCCATCACGGTGTCAACCGCCTGTTCGGCACTCCTCAGTGCGCGAAGTGGCGCGTGCCGGTGAGGTACATCGTGACGCCGGCGGCCTGCGCGGCCTCGATCACCTCGGCGTCGCGGATGGAGCCGCCCGGCTGCACGACGGCGCGCACGCCGGCGTCGAGCAGCACCTGCAGGCCGTCGGCGAAGGGGAAGAACGCGTCGGACGCGGCGACGGAGCCGCGCGCCCGCTCGACCGGGCCGGACTCGCCCTCGGCGAGCGTGTTGGCCCGCTCGACGGACAGGCGGCAGGAGTCCACGCGGTTGACCTGGCCCATGCCGATGCCGACGGCGGCACCCCGGTCGGCGAGCAGGATGGCGTTCGACTTCGCCGCGCGCACCGACCGCCACGCGAAGGCCAGGTCGGCGAGGGTGGCCTCGTCGGCGGCCTCGCCCGCGGCGAGGGTCCACGATGCGGGGTCGTCGCCCTCGGCCTGGAACCGGTCGACCTCCTGGACCAGCATGCCGCCGGAGATCGGGCGGTTCTCGGCGACGGCGTGCGGCGGGGTGTCGACGACGAGCAGCCGCACGTTCTTCTTCTTCTGGAGGATCTCGAGCGCCTCGGGCTCGAAGCCCGGTGCGACGACGACCTCGGTGAAGATCGGCGCGATCCCCTCGGCCGCGGCCCGGGTGATGACGCGGTTGGCCGCGATGACGCCGCCGTACGCCGAGACCGGGTCGGTGGCGTGCGCGCGGGCGTGCGCCTGCGCGATGTCCTCGCCGACGGCGATGCCGCAGGGGTTGGCGTGCTTGATGATCGCGACCGCCGGGCCCTCGTGGTCGTGCGCGGCGCGCCACGCGGCGTCGGCGTCGACGTAGTTGTTGTAGCTCATCGCCTTGCCATGCAGCTGCGCGGCCTGGGCGAGGCCGGTGGCGCCGTCGGTCCGCGTGTACAGGGCGGCCTTCTGGTGCGGGTTCTCGCCGTAGCGCAGCACCTCCGCACGCTCGAAGGCGGCGCCGGTGACGTCGGGCATGTGCGACTCGAGCGCGACCGCGTCGGGCGCGTACGAGCTGGCGAACCAGGAGGCGACCGCGACGTCGTACTGCGCGGTGTGCGCGAACGCGGCGGCGGCGAGGCGCTTGCGCTGCGCGAAGGTGAAGCCGCCGCCCTGCACGGCCGCGACGACGTCGTCGTAGCGTGCCGGGTCGACGACGACGGCCACGCTCGGGTGGTTCTTGGCCGCGGCGCGGACCATGGACGGGCCGCCGATGTCGATCTGCTCGACGACCTCGTCGGGGCCGGCGCCGGACGCGACGGTCGCCGCGAACGGGTAGAGGTTCACCACGACCAGCTCGAACGTCTCGATGCCGAGGTCGGCGAGCTGGGCGAGGTGGTCGGCCTTGCGGGTGTCGGCGAGGATGCCGGCGTGCACGCGCGGGTGCAGCGTCTTGACGCGACCCTCGAGGCACTCCGGGAAGCCGGTGAGCTCCTCGACTCGCGTGACAGGGATGCCGGCGTCGGCGATCTTCGAGGCCGTGGAGCCGGTCGAGACGAGCTCCACGCCCGCGGCGTGCAGGGCGGTGGCGAGCTCGGTCAGGCCGGTCTTGTCGTAGACGCTGAGCAGCGCGCGGCGCACGGGGCGCTGGGCGTCGTCGGCGAGCTGGACGTCGGGAGCGGTGGGGGCGCCGGTCATGAAGGTCTCCTCGAAAGTCGTCTCTCAAGGACCCTGGCACCCAGGCGGGCGGCGCGCACAGCGGGTCGATCTGGGGGTGGCCGCTCCCCGGTGGTGACCCACCCTCGCCAGTCACGGCCGGGGGCGAGTCTATCGAACGCCGTCGGGCCGAGTCACCGCGGGGTCACGGCGGCGGTCACGGCAGCGCCACCTCGACGCCGAGCAGCCGCCAGGCCCGCGACGCCATGGGCCCGCGCTCGGCCGCGGGGCGCCGGGTGAGCGCCCCGGCCACGAGCTCGACGCCGAGCATGAGGTCCTCGACCGTGGACCCCGCGGGCACGTGCCCGGCCGCGAGCGCCGCCTCGAGACGCTCGGCGAGCACGGCGGCGACGCGGTCGCGCAGCTCGAGCATGCGCCCCGGGCGGTCCTCGACCAGCAGGTCGACCACCCCGACGGACTCGATCGCGTGCCGCGTCACGAGGCCGAGGAGCTCCGGCAGCGCGGCGCCGTCCGCCGACGACCGCTCCAGCGCGACGACGTTCTCCTCGACGACGGCGGCGACGAGCGAGACGCGGTCCGGGAAGTGCCGGTAGAGGCTGCCCTGCCCGACGCCGGCACGGCGCGCGACCGCGCTCAGCGGGGCCGCGGTGCCGGACTCGGCGAACACGGCGTGCGCCGCCGCCACCAGCGCCGCACGGTTGCGCGCGGCGGCCGCGGGCCCGGGGTTGCTCCGGGCGGACGGGCGGGGCTTGCTCGGGTCGGTGGGCACCGGAATAGACTAACAACCGGACAGTGTTGTCCGGATAGGTCGTCGAGAGGCGGCGCACCAGCCCGCGAGGGAACGTCCAGCAAGGAGAGCACCATGGCCCTGTCCGCATCCTCGACCGTCGGCGAGTGGCTCGACCACCCCGTCGGAGGCCGCATCATCGGCGCCGTCCTGGAGCAGGCCGGCGCGTCCGCCGAGGCCCTCGCCCCGGCCCGGAGCCTGCCCCTCAAGCAGCTCGTCACCCTGTCGAACGGCCAGTTCCCCGCGGAGATGGTCGACGGCCTCGTCGCCGCCTATCGCGAGCAGGCGCCGGACGACGCCGACGCCCCCGAGCGGACCGGCTCCCCCGCCCCCGCACCCTGGGCCGAGCAGGTCACCCCGGGCCGCTTCGCCGGGCAGACGGTGATCGTCACGGGCGCCGCGTCCGGCATCGGCCGCGCCGTCGCGTCCCGGGTGGCGCGCGAGGGCGGGCGCGTCGTCGCCGTCGACCTGGCGAAGGAGAAGCTGGACGAGCTCGCCGCGTCGCTCCCCGGCGGGGACGTCGTGTCCGTCGCGGGCGACATCACCTCCCCCGCGTCCGTCGAGGAGATCGTCCGCGCCGCGGGCGACCGCGTCGACGCCCTCGCCAACGTCGCCGGGATCATGGACGACATGGGCGCGGTGCACGAGCTCACCGACGCGATGTGGGAGCGCGTGATGCGCGTGAACGTCGACGGCACGATGCGCCTCATGCGCGCCGTCCTGCCCGGGATGCTCGACGCCGGCCGCGGCCGCATCGTCAACGTCGCCTCCGAGGCGGGGCTGCGAGGGTCCGCCGCGGGCGCCGCGTACACCGCCTCCAAGCACGCCGTCGTCGGCCTCACCAAGTCGTCGGCCGTGATGTACGCCGGCACGGGCGTGCAGGTGAACGCCGTCGCGCCGGGCGGGGTCGCCACCGGCATCCAGGTGCCCGGCCAGGCCGAGTTCGGCGGCCCGCGGCTGGGACGGTTCATGGGCAACATCCCCGGGATCGCGACGGCGGAGCACCTCGCCGCGTCGATCACGTTCCTGCTGTCGACGGACGCCGTGAACCTCAACGGCGCGATCGTCGCGTCGGACGGCGGCTGGTCCGCCGTCTGACGCGCGACCTGTCAGGGCCACGTGGACGTCGTTGTCCACGCGGCCCTGACAACTCGCGGACGGGTCATTCCGCGGGCATCGGGAGGGCGTCGTCGGCCCAGGAGTCCGGGGTGCCGACCCGCCACAGGGACCGCACCAGCGCCAGGCCGACGACGGTGGCGGCGAGCAGCGCCACCAGGGTCCACAGCACGACGCCGATGCCGCCCGCCCCGAGGAGGGTGCCGCCGACCAGCGGGGCGAACGGCATCGCCGCCACGCCGCTGAGCCCGAGGACCGAGGCCAGCCGGCCCTGCATCTCCCCCGGCGTGATCGCCGCGGTATAGCCGGCCATCGCCGCGTTCACGGCCGGGACCAGGAGCACGCCGCCGCCGATGAGGACGAGGTACGCGACATACGTCTGCGTGAGGGCCATGCCCGCGAACGCGATCACCAGCAGCCCGAGCGACACGACGGTCACGGCGCCGAGCCGCATCCGCGCGACGAGCGGCGGCGCGACGAACGAGCCCAGCAGCATCGACCCCGCGGCGACCATGTTGAACACGCCGATCAGCACGGGCGGGGTGCCCGTGCGGGCGAGCTCGAGGCTGATGCCGATCATCATGCCGCCGAGCGCGATGTTGACCATGACGAACAGGCCGAGGCAGGCGCGGAACAGGGGCACGGCCCACACGAAGCGCAGCCCCTGCTTGAGGGCGTCCAGCGGGCGGGTGGCGCGGGCCGCGTCGGCGTCGCCGCCCAGGGGCTCCCGGACGAAGAAGGCGCAGACGGCCGTGGCGACCTCGCCGACGACCGCCCCGAGCATCGGCACGACGTGCGCGACGCCGTAGAGCGCGCCGCCCAACGGGCCCCCGAGCATCCCCGCGACGGCGTCGCGCCCCTGGGCCGCGGCGTACGCGGTGGGCAGCTGCGGCTGCGGGACGACGGCGCGGAAGGCGCCGCTGATGGCCGGGTCGAGGAAGGCGGTGGCGACCGCCGCGCCGAAGAGGACCGCGGCGAGGTGCCAGGCGGTGAGCCCGCCGGTGATCCCCGCGACGACGACCGTCGCCCACAGGAGCGCCGCGACGCTCGCGGCGACGACGACCAGCCGGCGGCGGTCCGTGCGGTCGGCGACGACGCCGGCCGGCAGGGCCGCGAGCAGTGCGCCGGTCTGCCCCACCGCCGCCACCACGCCGGCGGCGGTCGGCGAGCCGGTGAGCTGGAGCGCCAGGAGCGGCACGGCGAACTTGGTGATGCTGCCGCCCAGCGACTGGGTCGTGAGCCCCGTCATCAGCAGCATGTACGGCCGGTTGCGGCGCAGGGGCGCGAGCGCCTCGGTCACGTCGACGCCCTCGGTCGGGACGACGGTCTCGCTCACGGTGGACGGCGCTGCGGTCGTCGGGGTCTCGGTCATGAGGACGACGGTAGACCCGCAACGCTTGTTGCGCAATAGTCATTGCGCATTGGGTGTTGCGGAATTCTTGCTAGGCTCGTCCCCGTGCTGGAGTCCATGGAGATCAGCGAGCCCGCGGCGCTGCGCGCCATCGCGAACCCCGTCCGTCAGCGGATCCTCATGCAGATGTCGGTGGTGGGGCACGCGCGCGCCGCCGACCTCGCCGAGGCGATCGGGCAGCCCGCCAACTCGGTGAGCTTCCACCTGCGGGTGCTCGCCAAGGCCGGGCTCATCGTCGAGGCGCCGGAGCACGCGCGCGACAAGCGCGACCGGGTGTGGACCAACGTGGCGGAGACCTACCAGATCAAGTCGAACTCTCCTGCGGCCGGCACCGCGATCCTGCGGCCGGCGCTGCGCTGGGTCTCCGACGTCTTCACGCACGACGAGCGGGACGACGGCGCCGCCCGCCGGCAGTTCCTGCTCACGACGCTTCTTCTGACCAAGGAGGAGGCGGACGGCATGGCGCAGGAGCTCGCCGCGCTGATCGACCGCTGGAGCGAGGAGAACCTCGCGAAGGCCCGCGACAGCCAGGGTGTCGCCCGCGACACCTACCAGGTCGTCACGGTGCTGGGCCCGCGCGACGACACGTCCGCGGACGACGACGAGAAGGCAGCGAGCGACACGAAGGGCTGAGCCCGGGCGTCAGCCGAGGGTCGCCCGGCGCCCGTCGACACGCAGGCCCTCGCGGGCGACGCGCCCCACGGTCTCCACCAGCAGGGCGCGCTCGGCGACCTTGATCCGCTCGTGCAGCGCGGCCTCGTCGTCGCCGTCGAGCACGGGCACGGTGGCCTGGGCGAGGATCGGGCCGGTGTCGACCCCGGCGTCGACGACGTGCACGGTGCAGCCGGTGACCTTCACGCCGTAGGAGAGGGCGTCGCGCACGCCGTGCGCGCCGGGGAACGACGGCAGCAGGGCCGGGTGCGTGTTGACGATCCGCCCGGCGAAGCGCTCGACGAACGACGGCGCGAGGATGCGCATGAAGCCAGCCAGCACCACGAAGTCCGGCCGGAAGACGGCCACGGCCTCGGCGATGCCGACGTTCCAGGCCGCGCGGTCGTCGAAGTCCCGCGGGGCGACGACCACGGACGCCACGCCCGCGTCGCGGGCCAGGTCGAGGGCCCCGGCGTCCGGCTTGTCGGAGACGACGCCGACGGCGCGGGCCCCGTAGGCGGCGTCGTCGTGGGCGGCGAGCAGCGCCGCGAGGTTGGAGCCCCCGCCGGAGGCGAGGACGACGAGCCGGGCCTGGGCCGTCGCCTGGGCGGACGTGGACGCGACGGGGTGGCCGGACGGGGTCTGCACGACGCCCACCCTACCGGCGGCCCCTACCCGCGCCGCAGCCGCGATCCCACGTCCAGGTACCCGCCCGCCAGCACCACCGCCGCGCCGACGCCGACCTCGACCGCCACCACGGCGCCCACGAGCAACGGGTCCGCCCCGACGTCCGCCAGCCGGCCGGCGCCGACCGCACCGCCCGCCCACCACTGCAGCAGCCCCGTCACGACGCCGGCCAGGAGCACCACGCCCACCAGCACCTGCGCGACGTCGGCCCAGCGCACCCGCTCGGGGTCGAGCCGGCGCCACGCGAACCACCCGGCGAGCAGCCCGCAGGCGACGACCGTCAGCGGGCCCGCGACCGTCGCCACGGTGCCCGACCAGTCGGGCCCGGGCAGGGCGCCCAGCAGGGGCACGGCCGGCAGCGGACCGGTCGTCGTCCCACCAGGGGCGAACAGGGTGTCCTGCCCGACGGCGAACCCGGGCCCGGCCAGCCACGCCGTCGCCCACAGCACCAGGTTGGGCAGCAGGGCGAGCTGGGCCACCGCGAACACCACGCCGCCGATCCAGCCCGGGTC
The DNA here is from genome assembly GCF_042728595.1 of Isoptericola sp. NPDC060185. NCBI lineage: Bacteria > Bacillati > Actinomycetota > Actinomycetes > Micrococcales > Promicromonosporaceae > Isoptericola > Isoptericola sp. NPDC060185. The sequence goes on from NZ_JBHWYY010000003.1 coordinate 14,665, forward strand.
GAGGCCCGCCACCACGTCCTCCGACGTGGCGCGCCCGGCCACCCCCCACACCCCCGTGAGCGCGGCGCCGAGGCCCACCAGGGTGACGAGCGCGACGGTGCCCGCCTGCATCCCGAGCCGCACGACGTCGGGCACGGCGCGGTCGAGGAGCCCGCCGGGCGCGACGACGGCGGGCCGGTCCGGCGGCACGAGGATGCCGAGCGCCGCGCCCGCGCCCCCGACGACGAGGCCGCCGAGCGCCGCCAGCGCGAGCCGCGGCCCGGTGGCGGCCAGCCCGTCGCCGCCGGCCACGCCGGCGGTCGCGGCCGCGAGGGCGCACGTCACCACCGCGTAGGCGGCGGCCGCCCCGACCCACGCCGCCAGCGTGGGCAGCGCCGAGCGCTTGACCGAGACGTACGTCGTGAAGACCGCGAGCGCGCCGATCCCGAGCGGGACGAGCGTGACCACGCCGGTCCCGGCGGCCAGCGGCACGCCGTGGCCCAGCAGCCAGAGCCCGGTCGCGAGGCCGACGGCGCCCGTCCACGCGGAGTCGGGCGAGCCGCCGAGCACGCCGACCACGGCGAGCAGCACGACGACCGCCCCGGACAGCACGATCCCCTGCAGGGCGGCCCACGCACCGGACGTCGACGCCGCGAACCGCTCTCCCCCGCGGCCGAGGCGCCGGGCCGAGGAGCCGCCCTCGACCGTGCGGCCGGTGCGGGGGGATCGGGTTCCGGGCGGTGCGCTCACGGGCCCCATCGTCCCCCGGGCACCGGGCGGAACCGCGCAGACACACAGGGCCCCGCGGACACGCGGACGGCGCCCGCCCCCGGAGGGACGGGCGCCGTCGCGCGGTGCGTCAGGACGCTCGCAGTCAGAGCGCCTCGAGGATCTCGCGCATGAGCTCGGCGGTCTCGGACGGCGTCTTGCCGACCTTCACGCCGACGGCCTCGAGGGCCTCCTTCTTGGCCTGCGCGGTGCCCGCCGAGCCGGAGACGATGGCGCCGGCGTGGCCCATGGTCTTGCCCTCGGGGGCGGTGAAGCCCGCGACGTAGCCGACGACCGGCTTCGTCACGTGCTCCTTGATGTAGGCCGCGGCGCGCTCCTCGGCGTCGCCGCCGATCTCGCCGATCATGACGATCGCCTTGGTCTCCGGGTCGTTCTCGAAGGCCTCGAGCGCGTCGATGTGCGTGGTGCCGATGACCGGGTCGCCGCCGATGCCGATGGCGGTCGAGAACCCGAGGTCCTTCAGCTCGTACATCATCTGGTAGGTCAGGGTGCCCGACTTCGACACGAGGCCGATCGGGCCCTTGCCCGTGATGGTGTGCGGCGTGATGCCGGCGAGCGACTCGCCCGGCGTGATGATGCCGGGGCAGTTCGGGCCGATCATGCGCGTCTTCTTGCCCTGGAGGTAGGCGAAGACCTCGGCGGAGTCCTGCACCGGGACGCCCTCGGTGATGACGACGATCAGCGGCATCTCGGCGTCGACGGCCTCGATCGCCGCGTCCTTGGTGAACGCCGGCGGCACGAACAGGACGGACACGTTCGCGCCGGTCTCCGCCATGGCCTCCTTGACGGTGCCGAAGACGGGGAGCGTGACGTCGTTGCCCTCGTGGTCCTTGTGGGTCACGGTGGTGCCGGCCTTGCGGGCGTTGACGCCGCCCACGATCTGTGCGCCGGAGTCGAGCATCAGGGCGGTGTGCTTGGCACCCATCCCGCCGGTGATGCCCTGGACGATGATCTTGCTGTCCTTGTTCAGGTAGATGGACATGTCAGTGAAGTCTCTGCTTTCCGCGTCGTCTCGGGCGATCAGGCGTTGGCCAGCTCGGCAGCCTTGTCGGCGCCGCCGTCCATGGTCTCGGCCAGGGTGACCAGCGGGTGGTTCGCCTCGCGCAGGATGGCGCGGCCGAGATCCACGTTGTTGCCGTCGAGGCGGACGACCAGCGGCTTGCTGGCCTCGTCGCCGAGGATCTCCAGCGCGCCGACGATGCCCTTGGCGACCTCGTCGCAGGCGGTGATGCCGCCGAAGACGTTGACGAACACGCTCTTGACCTGCGGGTCGTTGAGGATGACGTCCAGGCCGTTCGCCATGACGGTGGCGTTCGCGCCGCCGCCGATGTCGAGGAAGTTGGCGGGCTTGACGCCGCCGTGCGCCTCGCCGGCGTACGCGACGACGTCGAGCGTGCTCATCACGAGGCCCGCGCCGTTGCCGATGATGCCGACCTCGCCGTCGAGCTTGACGTAGTTGAGGCCGTTCTCCTTGGCCTTGGCCTCCAGCGGGTCCGCCGCGGCCTTGTCCTCGAGCGCCTCGTGGTCCGGGTGGCGCACCTCGGAGGCGTTGTCGTCCAGCGACACCTTGCCGTCGAGGGCGACGATCGAGCCGTCCTCGGTGCGGACCAGCGGGTTCACCTCGACGAGCGTCGCGTCCTCGGCCGTGAAGACCGTCCAGAGCTTCTGGATGACGTCGGCGACGGGGGCCTTGAGCTCGTCGGCGAAGTTCGCGGCGTCGACGATCTCGCGCGCCTTGGCCTCGTCGATGCCCACGATCGGGTCGACGGCCACCTTGGCGAGGGCGTCGGGGCGCTCGACGGCGAGCTGCTCGATCTCCATGCCGCCCTCGACGGAGCACATGGCGAGGTAGTTGCGGTTCGCGCGGTCCAGGAGCACGGAGAAGTAGAACTCCTCGGCGATCTTGGCGCCCTGCGCGATCATCACGCGGTGGACCGTGTGGCCCTTGATGTCCATCCCGAGGATCTCGGAGGCCTTCTCCTCGGCCTCGGCCGGCGAGTGCGCCAGCTTGACGCCGCCGGCCTTGCCGCGGCCACCGACCTTCACCTGGGCCTTGACGACGACGGTCCCGCCGCCGAGCTCCTCTGCACCTGCGCGAGCCTCTTCGGGCGTCGTCGCGACGACGCCGCCGAGCACGGGCACGCCGTGCTTCTCGAAGATGTCGCGAGCCTGGTATTCGAACAGGTCCACCCTGCTGCGTCCTTCCATCGGTGGTGCCCCTGGGTCGGCAGAGGCCGGCACGAACGATGTCTCGACATCAAGACATCCCCGAACAGGGTAGTCCGACCCGCGCGACGCCGGGAACCGCGGCCCTGCAATCCCCCGCCGCAGGTGACCGATCCCACAGCCGCCCGCCCGAGTTGTCAGGCTCAGGACCATCCATGCCTTCGCGTGGCCCTGACAGCTCCGCCGGACAGTTGCGTCAACACGGGTTGACAGAGCTCAAGGACGTCAACCATAGTTGACGGCATGACGGAGAAGACGCTCGTCGGCGCCGCCGCCGGCGACGACCCAGGAGAGGGCCTGCGGGCCGTCCGCGCGCTGCGGGACCTGGCCGACCGCCTCGAGACGCTCCAGGTGGAGCGGGCCCGGACGCTCGGCTGGTCGTGGCAGGACGTCGCCGACGCGCTCGGCGTGACCAAGCAGGCCGTCCACAAGAAGCACGGCAGGAGGATCTGATGTTCGAGAGGTTCACGAAGGACGCACGCGCCGCCGTCGTCGACGCCCAGGAGGTGGCGGTCGACCTGCGCACCGAGACGATCGACACGCGTCACCTGGTCGTCGCGCTCGCCCGCCGCGGAGGCTCAGCGGCCGCCACCCTCCGGGCCGCCGGGCTCGACCCGGCGGACGTCGAGGCGCGCTGCCGGCAGGCCGTCGAGGCCGACGACACCCTCGACGGCGCCGCGCTGGCCTCGGTCGGGGTCGACCTCGACGAGGTCCGCAGGCGCACCGACGAGGTCTTCGGGCGCGGCGCCCTCGAGCGCGCCGCGAAGCCGCGCCGGCAGCGCTCGCACCACCCGTTCGCCCCGGACGCGAAGAAGGCGCTCGAGCTCGCGCTGCGCGAGGCGGTGCGCCTCGGCGACAAGGGCATCGACGACCGGCACCTGCTGCTCGGCGTGCTGCGCGCCGACTGCCCCGGCGGCCGCGTCCTGGAGGCCGCGCTGCGCGACGCGGGCACCGACGTCGCGGCCCTGCGCGCCGCCGCCGTGAGCGAGGGCCGCGCAGCCTGACACCGTGCTTATTCGCGCGTCCGGGCGAGGTAGGCGCGCCCGCGGGGCGACAGCCGGTAGCCGACGTCGAGGCTCTCGGTGAGGCCCAGCTCCTTGAGCCGCCGCACCCGGATCTTGAACGGGTCGCGCTCCATGCCCAGCCCCTCGGCGAGGGTGCGCGCGACGACGGCGGGCCGCGCCTCGACGAGCTCCAGGTAGTCGAGGGTCCACGGCACGGGGGCGGCGCGGTCCATGCGCGCGAGCCGGGTGCGGATCGCGTCCACGGCGGCGTCGTCCAGGTCGTCGTCCTCCCGCAGCGCGACGCGCGGGTCCGGGCCCGCCAGGCGCAGGCCCACCCGGTACAGCTCGCCCTCGCCGCGCCGTTCGATCCAGGCGCGGGCGGTCGACGCCGAGCGGAAGCCCGCCCCGCGCGCGTCCGTGTCGTCGACGGCCTCCAGCGCCACCGGGTCCACGGCCGTCACCTCGACCACGCCCACCCGGGTGCGCATCGTCGACCCGGGTTGCACGCGCACCACGGCCCACCGACGGTAGGTGTGGGTCACCGTCCCGTCGGCGAGCCCGCGCAGCGTCCTCGCGTCCAGCAGCACACGGTCACGATGCCGGATCCCGGCCCCGGTCGCTCGGCGGTTCGCCCGACGTCAGAGCTTCGTGACTGGCGAGTACCGCAGCAGCAGCCGCTTGGTGCCGTCCGCGCCGAAGTCGATCCGCGCGACGGAGTTCGGCCCGCTGCCCTCCAGGGACACGACGGTGCCGACGCCGTACGCGTCGTGCGTGACCTTGTCCCCCACGTCGAGCGACGGGACGTCCGCGTCCTTGCGCGGCGTGGCCGAGCCGAACGTCGCGCCGGTCCCCGTCGTCGTGCCCGCGTCCTTGGGACGGCCGATCCGGCCGCCGACGCCCTCGGACGGCGACTTCCGCTGCGGCGACCACGTGCTGCCCGACGACGCGCCGCGGGACGTCCCCGACCGTGCCGACCCGCCCCGTGCCGACCCGCCCCACGCCGACCCGCCGCGCCGCAGGTACTGCGTGGACGACTCGCGCCGCCGCCAGTCCCACAGCTCCTCGGGGACCTCCTCGAGGAACCTGCTGGGCGGGAACTCGTTCGCCATGCCCCACGCCGACCGCACGGCCGAGCGCGTGATGTACAGCCGCTGGCGCGCGCGGGTGATCCCGACGTACGCGAGCCGGCGCTCCTCGGCGAGCTCCGAGTCGTCGTGCAGGGAGCGCATGTGCGGGAACGTGCCGTCCTCCATGCCCGTGAGGAAGACGACGGGGAACTCGAGGCCCTTGGCGGTGTGCAGCGTCATGAGCGTGACGACGCCCTGGTCCTCCTTGGGCTCCTGCTCCGCCTCCCCGTCGGCCACGTCCTCGTCGGGGATCTGGTCGGCGTCGGCCACCAGGGACACGCGCTCGAGGAAGTCGGTGAGGTCGCCCTCGGGGTCCAGCTCGCTGAACTCGGCCGCGACCGCGTGCAGCTCGGCGAGGTTCTCCACGCGCGACGCGTCCTGCGGGTCGTCCGACGCGCGCAGCTCGGCGAGGTAGCCGGTGCGGTCCAGCACCGCGCCCAGGATCGTGGCGGGCGGCTCTCCGTCGTCGACCAGCGCGCGCAGGTCGCGCATCATGTCGCGGAACGCCAGGAGGGGCTTGGAGGTGCGGGTGGTCATGCCGCCGATCTCGTCGGCGCGCTCCAGCGCCGCCCCGAACGACAGCCGCTCGCGGTCGGCGAACGACGCGACGAGCGACTCGGCCTTGTCGCCCAGCCCGCGCTTGGGCACGTTGAGCACGCGGCGCAGGTTGACGTCGTCGTCCGGGTTCGCCAGCGCGCGCAGGTAGGCGATGGCGTCCTTGATCTCGCGGCGCTCGTAGAACCGCGTGCCGCCCACCACCTTGTAGGGCAGGCCGACGCGGATCAGCACCTCCTCCAGCGCCCGCGACTGGGCGTTGGTGCGGTAGAACACCGCGACGTCCCCGGGGCGCACGCCGTCGGCGTCGCCGAGCCGGTCGATCTCCTCCGCGACGAACCGCGCCTCGCCGTGCTCGTCGTCGGCCACGTAGCCGACGATCTTCTCCCCCGCGCCCGCGTCGGTCCACAGCCGCTTGGGCTTGCGGTCCGGGTTGCGCGAGATGACGGCGTTGGCGGCCGTCAGGATCGTCTGCGTGGAGCGGTAGTTCTGTTCCAGCAGGATGGTCGTGGCGTCCGGGTAGTCCTCCTCGAACTCCACGATGTTGCGGATCGTGGCGCCGCGGAACGCATAGATGGACTGGTCGGCGTCGCCCACCACCGTCAGTTCGGCCGGGTCCAGGCCGTCGACGCCGGGGCCGTCCGCGGTGGCGCCCGCGAGCTCGCGCACCAGCATGTACTGCGCATGGTTCGTGTCCTGGTACTCGTCCACCAGGATGTGCCGGAACCGGCGCCGGTAGTGCTCCGCCACGTTCGGGAACGCCTGCAGCAGGTTCACCGTGGTCATGATGATGTCGTCGAAGTCGAGCGCGCTGGCCTGCGCGAGGCGCTGCTGGTAGCGGCGGTAGACGTCGGCCAGCACGGTGTCGAACTCGGGCGCCCCGCCGTCGGCCAGCCCGCCTCCCGCAGCCCGCGCGCGCCAGCCCGCGGCGGGCGGCTCGGCGGCGTCGGCGTGATCCGCGGTGTCCGCGCCCGACTGCCGCGCGTACGTGTCCGGGTCGATCAGCTCGTTCTTCAGGTCGCTGATCTTGTGCGCCAGGGAGCGCGCCGGGTACTTCTTCGGGTCCAGGTCCAGCTCGCGCGTCACCAGCGTGATGAGGCGCTGGCTGTCCGCGGCGTCGTAGATGGAGAAGCTGGAGCGCAGGCCGAGGGTCTTGGCCTCCTTGCGCAGGATCCGCACGCACGCGGAATGGAACGTCGAGACCCACATCCGCCCGCCGGCGGGGCCCACGAGATGCTCGACCCGCTCGCGCATCTCCGCGGCGGCCTTGTTGGTGAACGTGATCGCGAGAATCTCCCCCGGCCGCGCCCGCCCCGTGGCCAGCAGGTAGGCGATGCGGTGCGTGAGCACGCGCGTCTTGCCCGACCCCGCCCCCGCCACGATGAGCAGCGGGGAGCCCGCATGCTCGACGGCGGCCCGCTGCTGGGGATTGAGCCCCTCCACCAGCGCGTCCGGGTCCAGGTGCGCGAACGCCCCTCGCGACCGCGGCCGGCCCGGCTCGCCCCCGCCGTCGTGGGCCACCGACGCCGCGTCGCGCACCCAGGCGGGCGCGCCGGACGACGGGTCTGCGGCGTCGTCGTCCCAGCGCGGGGCGACCGGCGGCAGGCGTGCGGTGTCGTCCTTCGCGGCGTGGTCGAACCCGGGCAGGGACAGGCTGTCGAACAGGGAGGTCATCGTGGACCAAGCCTAGGCTCCGGGGCCGACATCCCGGACCCGCCCGGCCGTGGCGTCCCGGGGTGGTCGGCTTGTCGACCCGCCTCGCCGGACGTCACAGCGAGCGGTGCAACCGCATCGGCGTGTGCGGGATGCCGTCCTCGAGGTACTCCGGCCCGTCCGGCGCGAAGCCGAACCGTCCGTAGAAGCCGGTCAGCGGCGACTGCGCGCCGAGCACGACGTCCGCCGACGGTGCGGCCGCGGTGGCCACGTCCAGCGCGGCCTGCATGAGGACGCCGGAGGCCCCGGTGCCGCGCACGGCGGGGTGGCACACGACGCGGCCGATGCGTTGCACGTCGCCGTCGTCGAGGACGCGGGCCGTCGCGACCACGCGGCCGCCTCGCTCCCCGTCGAGCAGCACCACGTGCCGGGTCCCGGGTTCCGCGTCCCGGCCGTCCAGGTCGGGGTACGCACACTCCTGCTCGACGACGAACACGTCCTGGCGCAGCCGCCACGCCTCGTACGCGGTCCGCACGTCCAGCTCGTCGAGGGCGGCGACGCGCACCGCCCAGCGGCCGTCGTCCCGTCGTACCGCGGCGTCCTGCGTCGTCATGGTTCCTCCGTCGTGCCGTGCTGCCGTCGGACACCCTAAGCCGCTCGCCGATGAGACCGTGCCCGTTCGGCGGTCGACCCAGGAGACCGGCCGTCCGGGCCGGACCGACGAAAGGCCCCTCATGCCCACAGCAGCGCGCGTCACCGGCGTCCTCACCGTCGCCGTACCCGTCCGCGACCAGGACGCCGCCCTCGAGTTCTACACGTCGATGCTCGGCATGGAGGTCCGCTTCGACGCGGAGCTGCAGCCAGGGTTCCGCTGGATCGACATCGCCCCCGGCGGGGGCGGCGGCGCGTCCCTCTCGCTCGTCCGCGCCGGGGACGGCCTCCCGTCGGGGGTCGACACCGGGATCCGCCTGGGCACGCGGGACGCCGGCGCGGACCACGCGGCCCTCGCGGCCGCCGGCGTCGACGTGGGTGAGCTCCTCCTCTGGGGCTCCGCCCCACCGATGTTCACCTTCCGCGACCCCGACGGGAACCTGCTCTACGTCACGGAGAACGCCGAGGGCTGAGCGGGGTCGGGCCACGTCACGTCCTGTCGCGAGCGGCGGCGCGCGGTTGTCCACAGATTGCCGGGAAGGCATAGAACAGGTGTTCGAACGTCGCTAGGCTGGGGGCATGACGACGACGCTCCCCGACTCCGCGACCGGCACCTCCGCCGGAACGCCTGCGGGTCGCGCGAGCGGGCCGGTGGGCCTGAATGCGGCGGCGGAGCGGCTCGCTGCGATGCCACGGTCGTGGACCCCGTCGATCAGCGAGCTGCTGGAGGAAGAAGCACCACCCCAGCAAGCGGCCGCGCCGCTGCAACATCCGACCCTGGCCGACCTGGACCGGGTGCTCGACCAGCTCGCCGCGAACGACGCCGAGATCGCTACCCTGCACGCCCACCGCGCGGTCCTCCTCGCCCAGGCCACGAGCCTGGCCGAGGCCCTGGAGTCCGACCTCCTGGACCCCGCCGACCCCACCGCCCGCCGGGCACCCTCCGCCCGCCGCCTCGAGCTCGCCAGACGCGCCGTCACCACCGAGATCGCCACCACCCTGCACCAGGGCGAGCACGCCACCGGCACGCTGGTCGACCACGCCGTGACGCTGGCCAGCAAGGCCCCCGCGACCCTGGCCGCCCTGCACCAGGGCCGCCTGTCCTGGGCGCACGCCACCGCCATCACCACACACCTCGCCGACCTGACCTCCGACGAGGCCGCACATGTCGAGCACACCGTCCTCGCCGCCGTCATGACAGCCGAGGTCAACCCCGACGACGCCCCCGGCACCACCGCCGGCACGGTCTCGTGCACGCCCACCCAGGTCGCCCGCCGCGCCCGCCGAGCCCGCGAGACCGCCCACCCCACCCCGCTCGACGTCCGCCACCACGAGGCCGCCCAACACCGCACCGTCTTCCTCGACGACGACCACGACGGCATGTCCTGGCTCGTCGCCCACCTCCCCGCACCCCTCGCGCACGCCGCCTACGACCGCCTCACCCGCACCGCCCGCCACCTCACCACCAACAACGACGCTGGCAACGGCGCCGGCCGCGCTGGTGGCACTGGCGGCGGAGACGGCATGGGCGGCGGCCGCACCCTCGCCCAAGCCCGCGCCGACACCCTCACCGCGCTCCTGCTGGACGACGGCACCCTCGACCACACCACCGCGCCGGGCGGGACCCATGAGACGACCCATGACACAAGGCCAGGCGACGGCCGTCCGCACGACGACCCGAGCCCCGATCCCCCAGACGAAGCGCCCGACCTGAAAAGCACTCAGTCGGCGATCGCGGCCCTGGCGCGCTCCATCCGCCCCCAGGTCACCGTCACCGTCCCCGTCCTGACCCTCCTCGGCATCACCGACGCCCCGGCCACCATGAACGGGCACATCCCCATCGACCCCGACACCGCCCAACAGCTCACCGCCCTTGCCCCGTCGCTGCGGCGGATCCTCACCCACCCCGAGACCGGCACCGTCCTGTCCGCCGGCCGCGACACCTACACCACCCCCGCCGACCTCAAGAACCTCATCCGCCACCGCGACACCACCTGCCGCTTCCCCGGCTGCACCCACCCCGCCGTCGGCAGCGACCTCGACCACACCGTCCCGTGGGCCGCCGGCGGCACCACCAACGCCAACAACCTCGCCGCGCTCTGCCGCCGACACCACGTCCTGAAACATCAAACGACATGGCAGGTCAGACAGACCGATCCGACCAAGCCCGTCGACGAAAGAACACGCCCAGAACCCACCGATTGGGGCGGCACCCTCGAATGGACCTCCCCCACCGGCCGCCGCCACACCACCCATCCGGAACCCCTCGACACCACCCGACACCGCTCCCTGCCACACGGCCACCAGCTCGAACCACCGTTCTGAGCAACCGTGATGACACGCGCCGCGCGACGGACCACCGCCACAACACGGCGCCGAGCGACCCGTCGCCCGCCCTCCTCGCCATCGACCCGCTGTCACGACGCGGCGGGGGCAGGCACGGCGAGGCAGGCACAGCGACGCAGTACCGCGGGTGAATCGTCGGCCCGTCGCGGGTGGGCTGGCGGCAGCGGTGCGATAGTCGGCTCGTGGCGGACCCCGGGGTCGTGGGGAGGTCGGAGGTGCTCGCCGCCGTCGAGCACCTCCTCGACGCGGCGGACCGGGCACCGGCGGCGCTGGCGCTCAGCGGGCCTCCCGGTATCGGCAAGACGACGGTGTGGCTCGCGGCGCTGGACCGGGCACGCGAGCGGGACGTGCTCGTCCTCGCGGCCCGGCCGACCGCTGCCGAGGTGCAGCTGGAGCACGCCGGGCTCGCCGAGGTCCTGGCGCCCCTTTCGGGGACGGCGAGACGCCTCCCTCGGGCGCAGAGACGCGCGCTCGGGGCCGCGCTCGGGGCAGAGCGCTCCGGGCCCGACGGCGGGGCTCAGCTGGTCGCGGCGGCGACGCGGACCCTCCTTCAGGAGGCAGCGTCGCGCGGCCCGGTGCTGGTCGCGGTGGACGACCTCCAGTGGCTGGACCCGTCGAGCCGCCGGGCGCTCGCGTTCGCCTGCCGGCGGGTGTCCGGAAGGGTTGCGGTCCTGACCTGCGCGCGCACCGAGGACGGCCCCGCGCCGGGCAACCACGACCCCGCGCCCGGCGACAACGGCCCCGCCCCTGGTAGTGCCCCTGATGGTGCCCCCGACGGGCGACCGGAGACCGTCGTCGAGCTGGAGCCGTCCGACCCGCGCCGGTTGGTCCGCCTCCCCCTCGGCCCGCTTCCCGACGCCGACCTGCTGGCGGTCGTCCGCGGCGTCGAGGGAGACGCGTTCGCGCCGCTCGATGCTGCCCGCCTCGTCGCCTCCGCGGGCGGGAGCCCGCTGTTCGCGCTCCAGCTCGCCGAGCACCGGCGCTCGAACGGCGCCCCCGACGGGCTGCCGCCCACCCTTCGTGCGCTCGTCGGCGCACGCCTCGCGGACCTCGCCCCGGCGACCCGCGACGCGCTCCTGACCGCTGCCTGCCTGTCCGACCCGCACCTCGACCTCCTCGGCGAGGTGCACGGGGGCCTGACCGCGGTGTCCGCGGCGCTCGCCCCCGCCGAGGACGCCGGCGTGGTCAGGCTCGACGACGGCCACGCCCGCTTCACGCACCCGCTGTTCGCCGCCGGGGTGCTCGACGGCGCCCCGCCGAGCACCCGCCGCGCGCGGCACCGCAGTCTCGCCGAGGTGGTCGCGGGACCCGAGGCGCGTGCCCGGCACCTGGCGCACGCGTCGACCGGGCCCGACCCCGCCGCCGTCGCCGCCCTCGACGCGGCCGCCGCCGGCGCGCGACGACGAGGTGCGACCACGGTGGCGGTGGAGCTGGAGGAGCTCGCGCTGGCGCTGGGCGACCGGTCGCCCGACCGTCTCGTCCGCGCGGCCGCCGACCATCTGCGGGTCGACAGCTACGGTCGCGCGCTCGGCCTCGCGACCGAAGCACTGACGACCGAAGCACCGACGACCGAAGTCCCCGCGACCGAAGTCCCCGCGACCGCCGCCGCGGACGTCGCGCGAGCCCGCGCCCTCGGCGTCGTGGGCCAGGCTCGCTTCCGCCTCGGCGACCTGGCAGGGTCGATCGCCGCCCTCGAGGAGGCGGTGCCCCTGGCGGCGACGGACCCCGGCCTGCGGGCCTCGCTCGTGGGCGACCTCGCGACAGGCCTCCTCAACGCCGGCCAGGTGGAGCGCGCCCGCGAGCGGATGATCGCGGGCGCCCCGGCAGCCGGCCCCGCCCTGCCACACAGCCCCGGCCCGCCCCGCGGCCCGGCAGACGCGGAGCTGCTCGCGGCGCGCGTCGTCTTCGACCAGCTGTCCGGCCGCGGCCTCGACGAGGAGGCGGCCCGGCTCGCCCTCGACGCCGAGGACCCCGACCGTGCCGTGCCCGCGATCCGCTGGCCCAGCGTGAACGTCGCGTCCGCCCTGTACTTCGCGGGCCGGCCCGGCGCCGCGCTCCCGCTGCTGCTGGCGGCGGAGCGCCGCTGCGTCGAGCGCGGCCAGGAGGCCGACCTCTGGTACGTGCAGTTCTACGCCGCACGCGCCGCGGTGCTGGTGGGCGAGCTCGCGACGGCCGAAGGCGCCGTCCGACGGCTCGAGGACCGCGCCCGCGGCACCGACGGCCCCGTCCTCGCCCTCATGGCGGCGACCGCCCGAGCACACCTCCTCGCGTGGACGGGCGACACCGCGGGAGCGGAGCCGCGGGCGCGGGACGCCGTCGCGCAGTTCACGGCCTACGACGCCCCGCACGTCAGCGCCCTGCCGGCATCCACGCTCGCCTCGGTCCTCCTCGCCTCGGCCGACGCCGCCGCCGTCGTGACACTCCTGCGCCCGCTGGAGCGCACGGTCGTCGCCGCCGGCTACCGCCATCCGGGGTTCGCGGGCTTCGTGCCCGACCTGGTGGACGCGCTCGTCGCGACGGGGGACACCGCCGGGGCGAGCGAGGTGCTCGACGGCTACGAGGCGGCCGGCGCGCTCCCGGGCGGGGTGTGGCTGCAGGGCGTGCTGGCGCGGGGGCGCGCGGCCGTGGCGGCGGCGACCGGCGACGTCACGACGGCCCGGCGCCTCCTGGACGAAGCCCTCGACGACTTCGCCGCCCCGGACCTCGGTTACGAGCGCGGGCGCACCCGGCTCGCTCAGGCCCGGATCGAACGCCGGGCCCGCCGACGGGCGGCCGCGGCCGATGCCGCCCGGCGCGCCGTGACCGAGCTGGATGCGGTCGGTTGTGCGCTCTGGGCCGGCGTGGCCGCGGCGGAGCGCGACCGGCTGACCGGGCCCCGCGCCGGGTCGCCGCTCACGGCGATGGAGACGCGGGTCTGTGAGCTCGCGGCCACCGGCCGCACGAACCGTGAGGTGGCGGCCGCCCTGTCGATGAGCGCGAAGACCGTCGAGGCGCACCTGTCCCGGGCGTACGCGAAGCTCGCCATCCGCTCCCGCGCGGAGCTCGGGGCGCGGATGGCGCGGATGGCGCCGCCGGGAGGCAAGGGAGTCGCCTGATGCGCGCCCGCCGCCGAGGGCTGCACGCTCGGGTGGCGGGGGCGGAGGGAGGCGGCCATGTCCTGGACCATCGAGCTCTCCCCGCCCGACGACGCCCCTCCCTCTTCCCCCGCCCCGGCGAGCGCCCGGCCCCGAGCCCCGGGCGGCGTCACTGCGCTGGTCTGCGGGGCGCTGGTGTGCGGGGCCCTGGCAGGCGCGGCGGCACTCACCGTCGTCGACCATGCGGGGGCCGGAGCGTCGGGCGATGCGGCGACGCTCGAGAGCCACGATCCCGGACGGTCCGCCCCCGTCCCTGCGCAGCGGATCGGGCGTGGCGACTTCGGCACGCCGCCGGCGGCAGGTCGCTGAGCGGCCGGGTCGGGGCGGGTCGGGTCCAGGGCGGGCCAGGTCGGTTCAGACCAGGTTGGGTCAGGTCAGGTCAGGTCAGGACGAGCCCGACCACCCACACGACGGTGGCGACCAGGCCGCCCGCGAGCTGCACGCCGATGGTGATCAGGGTGGCCTTGAGCGCAGCGCGGGTGGCGGTCCAGGCGACGGCGGCGTCGCGCCGGCGGGCCAGCTCGACGAGGAAGACCGCGGCGGCGAAGAAGAGGAAGAGCCCGACCACGGGGACCACGAAGAACCCGACGACCCCCGCGAGCCCGGCGACGGCGAGCGTGCCCCACGGCACCTCCGCGCGGCGCATGTGGCGGCCGGCCAGCAGCCACTGCCCGGTCTCGGCGAGCAGGACCGCCACCGCGGCGACGGCGAAGCACACCCACGCCGTCGTGCCGCCCGTGACCCACGCCCACACGAGGATGCTCCCCAGCACGAGCACGTTGCCGGGGAGCACCTGGACGACGATGCCGACCAGGCCGACGGCGATCGCCAGCCCGACCAGCACCTCCCCCAGGACGCTCATCGCGGGGACACGAGGGCGGAGGTCACCAGAAGACGGCGACCAGGATGTTGACCAGCGTCAGTGCGCCGATCGAGTGCTTCAGCGCCGGGCTGACGGCACCCGTGCCGTTGTCGCCCTTGGCGCCCTGGCGCTTGGCGAGGAAGGCGAGCACGGCGATGATCAGCGCGATCACGAGCTTGACGCCGATCTTGGCCATGCTCGGGCCGCCGTCCGCCCAGAGGTCGCCCATCTCGGCGACACCGACCATGACGACGCCCGCGACGAGGGCCGTCGCGGCGCCGTGGAAGACCCCGCGGTAGAGGCCGGGGCTCTTCATCGACGCGATGTAGCCGCCGAGGACGATCGCCCAGCCCACGAAGTGGAGCGCGACAAAGACGTGGTAGAGAAACTCCATGCCGTCACCCTATCCGCGCGCGGACAGGGATCTGACGCCGGTGTCCGCAACCGGTCACATGTCACACCCGGGCACCGCCCGACGGCGCCTCGCGCGACCGTCCCGGAACGCCGTCCCACAATGTGGTCCCACGATGTGGAACAGCTCTCGCGCTCCCTGTCCCCGACCGGTTACCGTCGTCGCCATGACCACGGCCGCGCACCGCCTCCTCGTGACGACGCGTCACGAGATGCCGGCGTGCGTGCGTCGCAGCATGCGCAGCTGTCTGTGCTGCTGTCGCTGATCGCGCCCTACCTCAGCCCCGCCGCCACCCCGCGGCTCCTGAGCACCGGCGCGCGCCGTCGGTCCTCGGCCCACCCCTGCTGAGTCGCTCGTCGTCGCGCGTCCCCGCCCCCCGAGGACCGAGGAACTCCCCCAGATGACGACGCAGACCACCGCCCCCGCACCCTCCGCCACCAGCGAGAACGCCGCCACGCCCCGAGAGACCGCCGCCCGCGTGCGTCCGCCGCGCGCCACCCGCCCGAACGGGCAGTGGAAGGTGGACGGCACCGAGCCGCTCAACCACAACGAGGTGTTCAAGCAGGAGGCGGCGCCGCTCGGGGTCCGCGAGCGCATCGAGACGATCTACGCGCGCGACGGCTTCGACTCCATCGCCGACGACGACCTGCACGGTCGCTTCCGCTGGTGGGGCCTGTACACGCAGCGCAAGCCCGGGATCGACGGCGGCCGCACCGCCACGCTCGAGCCGCACGAGCTGGAGGACCGCTACTTCATGCTGCGCGTCCGGTCGGACGGGCAGCTGCTCGACCCGGCGGCGCTGCGGGTACTGGGGGGCATCTCCGCGGACTTCGGGCGGGGCTCGGCGGACATCACCGACCGGCAGAACATCCAGTACCACTGGATCGAGATCGAGAGCATGCCGGAGATCTGGCGCCGGTTGGACACGGTGGGCCTGGAGACGACGACGGCGTGCGGCGACTCTCCCCGCGGCTTCCTCGGCAGCCCGGTGGCGGGCGTCGCGGCGGACGAGATCATCGACCCGACCCCGGTGATCCACGAGATCAAGCGGCGCTACATCGGTGACCCGGAGCTGGCGAACCTGCCCCGCAAGTTCAAGACGGCGATCACCGGGCACCCGAGCCTCGACGTCGTGCACGAGATCAACGACATCTCGCTGGTCGGCGTGGTGCACCCCGAGCTCGGCCCGGGCTACGACCTGTGGGTGGGCGGGGCGCTGTCGACGACGCCGCGGCTCGGCGAGCGGCTCGGCGTCTTCGTCACGCAGGAGCAGGCTCCCGACGTCTGGCACGGCGTCATCCGCATCTTCCGCGACTACGGCTACCGGCGGCTGCGCAACAAGGCCCGCCTGAAGTTCCTGCTCGCGGACTGGGGCACCGCGAAGTTCCGCGAGGTGCTGGAGACCGAGTACCTCGGGTACGCGCTGCCCGACGGCCCGGCCCCCGCGCCGGCCACCCGCCCCGGCGACCACGTCGGCGTGCACGCGCAGAAGGACGGCCGGTTCTACGTGGGCGCGGCGCCCGTCGTCGGGCGGGTGGGCGGCAACACGCTCACCGGGCTCGCGGACCTGGTCGAGCGGGTCGGCGCGGACGGGGCGCGGCTCACCGCGCACCAGAAGGTCGTGATCCTCGGCGTCCCGGCCGACCGCGTGGACGAGCTCGTCGCGGGCCTGGAGCCGCTGGGCCTCACCGCCCGCCCGAGCCTCTTCCGCCGCTCGACGATCGCCTGCACGGGCATCGAGTTCTGCAAGCTCGCGATCGTCGACACCAAGGACACCGCGGCCCGCGTGATCGGCGAGCTGGAGGACCGGCTCGGCGACGTCACCGCCCGCCTCGAGCGGCCCATCGAGCTCAACGTCAACGGCTGCCCCAACTCGTGCGCCCGGATCCAGACCGCCGACATCGGGCTCAAGGGCCAGATCATCACCGTCGACGGCGAGCAGATGCCTGGCTTCCAGGTGCACCTGGGCGGCGGCCTCGTGGGCGCCGGCCGCGACGCCGGGGAGCTGGGCCGCACGGTGCGCGGCCTCAAGGTCCCGGCGGCGGAGGTCGGTGACTACGTGGAGCGCGTCGTGCGGCGGTACGACGCCGAGCACACCGGCGACGAGACGTTCGCGCAGTGGGCGCACCGGGCCGACGAGGAGGCCTTGCGGTGACCGCCGTCGAGGAGTCCGCCGCGGTGACGCTGCTCGCCTCGCCGGCGGGCGGCGGCCGCCTCGCCGAGGTCCGGGCCCGGGCCCGGGCGCGCGAGACGTCGCGGGAGGCCCGGCAGCACGCCCGCGCGGCGCGGCACCGCCGCTCCCCCGAGGAGCTGCGGCACGTCGTCGAGCGCGGGCGGGCCCAGCTCCACGCCGACGGCGACCGTCCCGAGGCGACGGCCGCGGAGGTCGTCGCGTGGGCGGTGCGGGAGTTCGGCCCGTACCTCGCCGTCGCCTCCTCGATGCAGGACCTCGTGCTGGCGCACCTGGTGTCCCGGCAGCTGCCGTTCGTCGACGTCCTGTTCGGCGACACCGGCTACCACTTCGCGGAGACGCTCGGCACGCGCGGCGCCGTCGAGATCGAGATGGACGTCGACGTCGTGGACGTGCGCCCCGAGCTCACCGTCGCGCAGCAGGACGCCGCGCACGGCCCTCGCCTGCACGACCGCGACCCCGAGGCCTGCTGCGCGATGCGCAAGGTCGCCCCCATGCGGCAGGCGCTGCAGGGCTACGAGGCATGGGCCACCGGCGTGCGTCGCGGCGAGACCGCGGCCCGCGCGAACGCGCCGCTCGTCGCCTGGGACGAGAAGAACGGCGTCGTGAAGATCAACCCCCTCGCGGCCTGGACCGACGAGGACGTCGAGGAGTACGCGCGGGAGCACGGCGTCGTCGTCAACCCCCTGCTCAGCGACGGCTACCCGTCGGTGGGCTGCGAGCCCTGCACCCAGCGCGTGGAGGCCGGGCAGGACGCCCGTGCCGGGCGCTGGGCCGGCCGCGACAAGAC
Organism: Isoptericola sp. NPDC060185; assembly: GCF_042728595.1. NCBI lineage: Bacteria > Bacillati > Actinomycetota > Actinomycetes > Micrococcales > Promicromonosporaceae > Isoptericola > Isoptericola sp. NPDC060185. The sequence goes on from NZ_JBHWYY010000003.1 coordinate 32,384, forward strand.
CGAGTGCGGGCTGCACGTATGAAGAGGAAGGTGGCCCCCGTGCACGACACGTACCCCCTGGGCCTGCGCGTCGCCGGCCGGCTCGTCATCGTGGTGGGCGGTGGACCCGTGGCCCTGCGCCGCGTGCGCGGCCTGCTCGCCGCGGGCGCCCGCGTGCGCGTGATCGCGCCCGATGTCGTCCCCGACCTGGCGGCGCTCGTCGCCGCGGGCGCGATCGAGCGGGTCACGCGCGGGTACTGCGACGGCGACCTCGACGGCGCGTGGCTCGTGCACACGGCCACCGGCGACCCCGAGGTCGACGCCCGCGTGGCCGGCGACGCCGAGCTGCTGCGCACCTTCTGCGTCACCGCCGGGGACGCCGGCCTCGGCAGCGCCTGGGTGCCTGCGGTGGCCCGCACTCCCGTCACCGACGCCGCCGGCCGGCCGGCGGGCGACCTCACCGTCGCCGTCACGGCGGCGCGCGACCCGCGGCGCGCCGTGCGGGTGCGCGACGCCGTCGTCGCCGGGCTCGACGACGGCAGCCTGCCCCTGCGCGCGGTGCGGCCCGCCGGCGACCCGGACCCCACCGACCCCGCCGCCGACGGCGCTCCCCCGCGGCGCGGGCGCGTCGCCCTCGTGGGCGGCGGGCCCGGCGCGGCCGGCCTGGTCACGGTACGCGGCCGTCGCCTGCTCGCGACCGCGGACGTCGTCGTCGTGGACCGCCTCGCCCCGCGGTCCCTCCTCGCCGGCCTGGGCGACGACGTCGAGGTGGTCGACGTTGGCAAGACGCCCGGCCACCACCCCGTGCCGCAGGAGGAGATCTCCGCCCTGCTGGTGCGCCACGCCCTGGCCGGACGGGACGTGGTGCGCCTCAAGGGCGGCGACCCGTACGTCTTCGGCCGCGGCGGCGAGGAGCTGGACGAGTGCCTCGCGGCGGGCGTCGAGGTGGAGGTCGTGCCCGGGGTCACCTCCGCGGTGTCCGTCCCCGCCGCCGCCGGCATCCCCGTCACCCACCGCGGCCTGGCGCGCGGGTTCAGCGTGCTCACCGGGCACGACGACGTCGGGCAGGTGCCCGGCGGCACCGACCACACCGTCGTGCTGCTCATGGGCGTCACCCGGCTCGCCGAGACCGCCCGCGCGCTCGTCGCGGCCGGACGGCCCGCGGCCACGCCGGTCGCCGTGGTGGAGGACGGGTTCGGCCCGCGCCAGCGGACCACGGTGGGCACGCTCGCGGACATCGCGGACCGGGCGCGCGCCGTCGGCGTGCAGGCGCCCGCGGTGACCGTCGTCGGCGACGTCGTGCGCCGCAGCCCCGCGTGGGCGGGGCCGACCTCGGCTCACGCCGGGGCCCGGCCCGCGGTGAGGTCGTCGTGACGGCGGTTCACGCGGACGAAACGGCGCCGGTCGGTGCCGGTCGTAGGGTCGCGCGCATGACCGCTCCCGCGCTCCTTGCCGTCTCGCACGGGACGGCGTCCGCCACCGGCGCGGGCGCCGTCGCGACCCTGGTCGACGCGGTCGCCGCGCGCGTGCCCGACGTCCCCGTGCACGCGGGCTTCGTCGACGTGCAGCAGCCGGACGTGCCCACCTGCCTCGCGGGGCTGCGGGAGCACCCGGCCGTCGCGTCCACGGTCGTCGTGCCGCTGCTCCTGTCCGCCGGGTACCACGTGCACGTGGACCTGCGCGAGGACGTCGACGCCGCCGTGGCGGGCGGCGGCGACGTGGCCCTCGGCGGCGCGCTCGGCCCGGACGACCGGCTCGTCGACGTGCTGGTGCGACGCCTGGACGAGGCCGGCCTGCGCCCCGACGACACGGTGGTGCTGGCCGCCGCCGGGTCCAGCGACCCGCGCGCCGTCGCCGACTGCGAGACCACCGCGGGCCGGCTCGCGGCGCGGGTCGGCAGGCCCGTCACCGTCGGGTACATCGCGAACGCGACCCCGCGGGTGCACGAGGTGGTCGCCGCCGCCCGGGCGGAGCGCCCGGGGCGCCGCGTCGTCGTCGCCACCTACCTGCTCGCGCCGGGGTTCTTCGCCGACCTCGCCGCACGGGCGGGCGGCGACGTCACGACCGCGCCGCTGCTGGTCGCGGGCGCCGAGGCGCCCGACGAGCTGGTCGAGGTCGTGGCCGAGCGCTACGGTGCCGTGGTCAGAGCAGGCGGCGCGCCGCGGCCCACCGCGTGAGCTCGTAGCGGCTGGACAGCTGCAGCTTGCGCAGCACGGCGGACACGTGGGTCTCGACCGTCTTGATGGAGATGAACAGCTCGCTCGCCACCTCGCGGTAGGAGTACCCGCGCGCGATGAGGCGCATGACCTCCTGCTCGCGCTTGGACAGCCGGTCCAGCTCGTCGTCGGCCACCGCGACGTCGCCCGCCGCCGTGCCGAACGCGTCGAGCACGAAGCCCGCCAGCCGCGGCGAGAACACCGCGTCGCCGCCCGCGACCCGCACCACCGCGCCGGACAGGTCGGACGCCGAGATGTTCTTCGTGACGTAGCCGCGCGCCCCGGCGCGGATGACGGCCACCACGTCCTCGGCCGCGTCGGACACGGACAGCGCGAGGAACTTCGTCCCGCCCAGCAGGTCGGCGCACCTCCGCACGACCTCGGCCCCGCCCCCGCCGTTGCCTCCCGGCAGGTGCACGTCGAGCAGCACCACCGGGGGCCGCAGCTCGTGCACGACGGCGACCGCCTGGTCGACGTCGGCCGCCTCGCCGACCACGTCCACGCGCCCGTCCAGGCTGGCGCGCACCCCCGTGCGGAACATGTGGTGGTCGTCGACGAGGACCACCGGCACGGGCCGGTTCGGCTGCTCGGGGGCGTCGGGCGTCGTGGTCACGTGCGTGCTCCTTCGTCGATGGGCCTGCTGCTGTCGTTCGTCGGGGACCTCGGCATCCGCAGCCGCACCTCGGTGCCCCAGCCCGGGCGGCTCGTCACGTCGGCGGTGCCGCCGCGCCGGTGCACGCGGCCCAGGATCGACTCGCGCACGCCGAACCGGTCGGGGGCGATGTCGTCCATCTCGAAGCCGTCGCCGCGGTCGCGGACGAACACCTCGACCGCCGCGTCGGTCACCTCGAGGTACACCGTCACGGGCGGGCGGCCGTGCGCGACGGCGTTGACCAGCGCCTCGCGGGACGCCTGCAGCAACGCCGACGTCTCCTCCGTGGGGACGCAGTCGCCCACCATCACGGACTCGATCTCGACGGCGCGGCCGTCCTCGACCTCGGCCACCAGCGCCCGCAGCTCGGCCGCGAGCGACGTGCCGGGGGCCGTGCGGTCGGTGTAGAGCCACTCGCGCAGCTCGCGCTCCTGGGCGCGGGCCATGCGCGCCACGGCCTCCGGGTCGTCCGCGCGCGAACGGATCAGCGCGAGCGTCTGCAGCACCGAGTCGTGCAGGTGGGCGGCGATGTCCGCGCGCTCCGCCTCCCGGGCGCGGGCCGCCCGCTCGTCGCCCAGCTCGCGCACCAGGCGCAGCCACCACGGCGCCAGCATCAGGGCCGCGCCCGCCAGCACCGCCAGCGACGCCGCACCCGCCTGGAGCAGCACCGGCACCGGGGCGTCCTGGCCGATGAGGAGCAGCACGCCGACCATGACGAGGACGACGCCGCCGACCAGGCGCAGCACGAGCGTCGAGCGGCTGGTGGCGCCGCCGTCGCCCGAGCGGCGACCGCGCTGCGCGGCGTCGAGCTGGCTCCACGCGAGCGCGAGGCCGCCGACGGCGACCAGCGCGGGCAGCACCCACGACGCCCCGACGTCCCAGCCCGCGCGGACCGCGACCAGGATGAACGCGCCCGCGATGAGGGCGGCGCCGATGAGGACGTCGCGCACGGGCAGCGCCGCCACCGGGCCCTGCAGCCGCAGCCGCGGCGCCAGGCGCTGCAGCGCCGTGGGGGCGGCCGCCGCGGCCGCCTGCCGCGGGTCGCCCGACGGGACCGTCACCCACCAGAACACGTACGCGACCGCGCCCGCCCCGCCCGCGAAGGCGAGGAGCACGAACGCGAGCCGCACCAGCAGGACCGACAGGCCCAGGTGCGCGGCGAGGCCCGCGGCGACACCACCGAGGATCCGGCCCTGCGGGGGCCGGCGCAGCGGGAGGCGCGGGGGTCGGGGGGTGCTCACGCTCCCGATCCTGGCACGTCGGGGGCGTCCCCGGCCGCGGGATCCCGAGGTTTCAGGGTGGCCGACCCCGGTGTTTCAGGGTCGCGTCAGGGCAGCACCCGATGCCGCGGCGCCGCCGCGCTCGTCAGGATGGAGCCATGAGCACCGACGACCTCCCCCAGCCGCCCGGGTCGCAGCCCGGCACCGGCGGCACCACCGCCGCGGGCGGCCCCGTGCCGCCCCGCCGCACCGGCGACGGCTTCTTCGACTCCATCCGCCGCCTCGGGATCACCCGGTCCGACAACCGGTGGGTCGGCGGCGTCGCGGGCGGGGTCGCCGAGCGGTTCGGGCTCGACCCCCTGCTGGTGCGCGGCCTGCTGATCCTCAGCTTCTTCCTCACCGGCGCCGGCATCGTCGTCTACGCGATCGCGTGGGCGCTGCTGCCGGAGCGCGACGGCCGCATCCACCTGCAGCAGGCGTTCCGCGGCGACTTCGACGTCGCCCTGCTCGGCGCCGTCGTCGCGCTGATCGTCGGGTTCGCGTTGGACGACGGCCTCGGCTGGTGGGGCTTCGGCGTCGAGTGGATCCGCGGCGTCCTGTGGGTGGCCGTCTGGGTCGGGATCGTCTGGCTGATCGTCAAGCTGGTCCGCGACCGCAAGCCGCGGTCCGGCGGCCCCACCGTGGCGCCCACCCCGCCGTACCCCGCCACGCCCTCCCCCGCCACGCCCTCCCCCGCCACGTCCTACCCCGGCACGCCGGGCTCCGCGCCCTCCCCCGGCAGCCCCGCCGGCCCCGCCGCGGACGTGCCCACGGACTCGTTCACGCCGGCGCCGCCCGCGCCGTACCTGGCCGCGCCCGCGGCGCCGCAACCGACCCCGCCGTCCACCGGCACCTGGTCCGCGGCGCCCGCCCCGGCGCCGCTCCCCGCCCCCGCCCCGCTCGCGCCCCCGGCTCCCCCGCGGCCGCCGCGTCCGCCGCGCCGCGGCCCCGGAGCGGGCGCCGTCGGCATCGTCGTCGGGATCGTCCTGCTGGTCGGCGCGCTCCTGCTCGTCGCCGACCGCGTGGGCGACCTCGGCGTCCCCCTGGGCGCCACGTGGCTGGGCACCTCGATCGTGGTCCTCGGTCTCGGCCTCGTCGTGACCGGGCTGCGCGGACGCCGCGGCGGCACGCTGACCTTCCTCGCGATCCTCGCCCTGATCGCCGGCGTCATCACCTGGCCGTTCGCCGGGGGCCGCGACTCCTGGGACTTCTGGGACGCCGGCCCGCAGGACAGCGGCGCCGTCGTCAGCGACGGCACCCTGACCCCCCGCACCGTGGCCGAGGCCGAGGAGGGCATGCACGTGCGCTTCGGCAGCGCGGTCGTCGACCTCACCGCGCTGGACCTCGGCGACGTCACCCCGGGCGACCCCGTCGTCGTACCGATCTCCATGACCGCGGGCAGCGCGCAGGTGCTGATCCCCGACGACCAGGCCGTCGCGGCCGACGTCGAGGTCATCGCCGGCAGCGCCACCTGGCGCGTCGACGGGCAGGACAACTCCGTGAACACGTACACCAACGGCCCGGCGCACTTCAGCAGCGACGAGGTCGCCGGCGCCGACGGCGCCCGCCTCCTGCTCGACGTCGACGTCCGCGCCGGCGACCTGACCATCGAGGAGTCCCGATGAGCGACGACAAGCCCACGACCCCCGTCCCCGAGCCTGAGGACCGCGGCGACGAGACGCAGGCCCTGCCCGCCACGGACGAGACGCAGGCCCTGCCCGCCACGGACGAGACGCAGGCCCTGCCCGCAGCGGACGAGACCCGCGCGCTGCCCGTGGCCGGCGACCAGGACCCGCTGTCGATCTTCGACCAGCCCGACCGGCCGACGTACGAGCAGCCCGCGTACGACCAGCCCGCCTACGGGCAACCTGTCTACGGGCAACCTGGCTACGCACAGCCTGCCCACGACGAGCCCGCCGCAGCTGCGGCCGCCCCGGAGCCTGTCGCGGGCACGGCGGCGTACGGGACGGCCACCTCCTCCGACGACCGCCACGTGCCGGCCCCGGGCCCGCGGGCCAGCACGATCGTGTGGGGGTTCCTCGTGGTGGCGTTCGGCGTCGGCCTGGTCGCCAACGGCGCGGGCATGCACATCGACGTCGAGCTGGCCGCCATCGTGCTGCTCGCCGCGGCGGGAGTGCTGCTCGTCATCGGCTCCGTGGTGAGCGCGGTGCGGCGCCGGCGTCGCACGACGGCCCGCTGACGCACGGTCGCGACACGCCCCGCACGACGACGCGGCGGTGACCCCTCAGGATCACCGCCGCGTCGTCGTGCTGATACCGGCTTGTCGGGTGCCGTCGCGCCTCAGGCGGACGGGGATCCGCTGCCGCTCGACGGCGGCGTGGCGGGCGGGTTCTCCGGCGGCGTCGACGGGGCTGCCGGCGGCGCCGACGGGGGCGTCGTCGACGGAGGCGTCGTCGAGGTCGGCGGCGGCGTCCCGCCGGCGGGCGCCTCGGGGGCGGTGCGCGTGCTCGGTCGCTCGGGCGGCGGCGCCGGGGCCTCGGTGCGCGCAGGTCTGGTGGGCTCGGGCGTGGTGGGTTCAGGCTTGCCGGGCGCCGGCCTCGCGGGCTCGGCGGGCTCCGCGCGGTGCGCGGCGTGCGACAGGTCGCCGCCCGAGCTGAGCGCCGGCGTGTCGACCACCACCTGGGGCCCGCCGGCGAGCTTGCGCAGCGCGCTCCCCAGCAGGATGAACACGATCCCGAGGCCGATGACGAGGGCGCAGACGCCGAACGCCACCACGGACGTGAACAGCGACGCCCGCAGGAAGGACGCGTCCATCACGCTCTCGCGGACGGGGTCGTCCTGGGGCAGCTCCGCGTACGTCTTGCCGCCGGCCATCTCGGTGGCGTGCATGTCGATGACGTCGGCCTGCGCGTACGCGGTCAACGGGCCGGCGACGTGCTGCCCCGCGAACGTGCCGTTCATGAAGGTGGAGTCGTCGGACACGGTGATCTGCTCGTCGGAGAGGGTCTGGGAGACGACCACCCACACCCCCAGGCCGAGCACGATCATGACGATGCCCGCGATGACGGTGATCATCCCGATCCCGCGGACGCCCTTGGTCGGATGAACGGTGACAGTGCTCGACATGTCGCACCTCTCCTCAGGTGTGTGCCGTGATGCATGCGCTGGAGGTACCGCTTCTCGCACGGTAGCGCCCTGGCACGCCATCGGCTCGGCGAACCCGCAGGTGACCGGGCCGTGCCCGATGGCAGGATGACCCGGTGCGCATCGTCCACGTCTCCGACTCCTACCTGCCGCTGCTGGGCGGCATCGAGACCCAGGTCGCCCGGCTGGCCCGCCGGCAGGCGGAGGCGGGGCACCAGGTCGAGGTGATCACGACGACCCCCGCGGCCCCCGGCGCCCACGGCGTCAGCACCGCGCCGGACGAGGACCGCGTCGTCGTCCACCGTGTCGCGGCGCGGGTGCCCGGCGGCTACCCCGTGCACCCGCGCGCCACGCGGCACGTCGTGTCGCGGCTGCGCGCGCTGGAGGCGGACGGCCGGCGGCCCGACGCCGTGCACCTGCACATGGGCGTGCTCGCCCCGACCGTGGAGCTGTCGCTGCGCGCCGTCACCCGCCTCGGCCTGCCCGCGCTGCTCACGGTGCACAGCGTGTGGGACGGCTGGGAGCGCGCGTTCGCCGGGTTCGACAGGCTGACCGGCTGGTCCGCGTGGCCGGTGCAGTGGTCCGCGGTGAGCGAGATGACCGCCGCCCCCCTGCGCCGCGTCGTCGGGCGCAGGCTCGGCCCGGACGCCGCCGCGGCGCGCGTGTCCGTGCTGGGCAACGGCATCGACGTCGACGCGTGGCGTCTGCCCCGCGTCGAGCGCGGCGAGCGGGCGGAGGGGCGCGAGGTGCACGTCGTCTCCGCCACGCGCTTCGCGCCGCGCAAGCGGGTGCTGCCCATGCTCGAGGCGATCGCCGCGGCCCACGACCGCGCTCCCGGACGGCTCGTCGCGACGATCGGCGGGGACGGCCCCCAGCTGGCGGAGGCGCGCCGGTGGGTGCGCGAGCGCGGGCTCGCGGACGTGGTGCGCCTGGTCGGCCGGCTCACGCCCACCGAGCTCAAGCGGCTGTACATCCGCGCCGACGTGTTCGTCGCCCCGGCCGTGCAGGACGCGTTCGGCATCGCCGCCCTGGAGGCGCAGGCCGCGGGCCTGGCCGTCGTGAGCCGGTCGCAGTCGGGCGTCGCGGAGCGCCTCGTCGACGGCCGCGACGCGCTCCTCGTGGACGACGACGCGGCCCTCGCCGACGCGCTCGTGCGCCTGGCCGACGAACCCGCCCTGCTCGACGCGATCATCGCGCACAACCGCACGGCCGAGCTCGCGACGTCGTGGCCGCGCGTGCTCGCCGACGTCGACGCCGCGTACCGTAAGGCCGCCGCGCTCGCGCGCTGACCCGGCTCCGCCGTCGGCCCAGGTCACCGCACGATCGGTGCCCCGGCGTATCACCCGCGGGCGCGGACGCCTCCATCACTCGCAGACCGGCGACAGAGGGGATCGCCGGCTGACGTGAGGAGCGACGATGACCATCACGACCCGCACCCGCACCCGCCGCGCCCGGCTCGCCGCCGTGGCCGGCGGCATCGCGGCGATCGCAGCCCTGGGCCTCACCGGCCCGGCCGCCACGGCGGCGCCCGACGACGGCGCCGCGCCCGTCCAGGTCCAGAAGGTGACCGGCGACAGGCCCGTCACCGTGCAGGACGTCGCCGCCACCGCGGCATCGGGCACGCTCTACTGCGCCGTCCTCGACGGCACGTTCGGCTGCAAGCCCTACGCCTACGGCAAGGGGCTCGTCGTGGCGCGGCTCTGGGACGGGGCGGGATACACCGGCCGCCAGGTCGTGATCTTCAACCCGAAGTACAAGGTGGGCTGTACGGCCAAGACCACGGACAACGAGGGCGGCTCCGTCCTCGGCGCGATGTCGAACAGGGTGACGTCGGTCAAGACCTACAACCACTGCGACATCAAGCTGTTCGACGGGGCGTCGAAGAACGGCGCCCACACCGGCTGGGTCGACCGCAGCAGCAAGCTCGGCTCGCTCAACAACCGGGCGAGCTCGTTCGCGATCTCCTGACCCGCTCCCGCGCCGCGACGCCCGGGACGACCGCGACCCCGCTCCCCTTCCGGGGGGCGGGGCCGCGGGTCGTCACTCCCACTCGATGGTGCCCGGCGGCTTGCTCGTCACGTCGAGCACCACGCGGTTGACCTCGCTCACCTCGTTGGTGATGCGGGTCGAGATGACGGACAGCACGTCGTAGGGCAGGCGCGTCCAGTCGGCCGTCATGGCGTCCTCCGACGACACCGGGCGCAGCACGATCGGGTGGCCGTAGGTGCGGCCGTCGCCCTGCACGCCGACGGAGCGGACGTCCGCCAGCAGCACCACGGGGCACTGCCAGATCTCGTCGTCCAGGCCGGCCCTGGTGAGCTCCTCGCGGGCGATGGCGTCCGCCTTGCGCAGGGTCTCCAGGCGCTCGGCCGTGACCTCGCCGACGATGCGGATGCCCAGGCCGGGGCCCGGGAACGGCTGGCGGGAGACGATCTCCTCCGGCACGCCGAGCTCGCGGCCCACCGCGCGGACCTCGTCCTTGAACAGCGTGCGCAGCGGCTCGACCAGCTCGAACTGCAGGTCGTCCGGCAGGCCGCCCACGTTGTGGTGGCTCTTGATGTTGGCCGCGCCCTCGCCACCGCCCGACTCCACGACGTCCGGGTACAGCGTGCCCTGCACGAGGAACTTGACCTCCTCGCCGTGGGCGCCTGCCTCGGCGACGATGTCGCGCTGCGCGTCCTCGAAGACGCGGATGAACTCGCGGCCGATGATCTTGCGCTTCGTCTCGGGGTCGCTCACGCCCGCGAGGGCGGACAGGAACCGCTCCTTCTCGTCGCGGATGATGAGCTTCACGCCCGTGGACGCGACGAAGTCGCGCTCGATCTGCTCGACCTCGCCCTCGCGCAGCAGGCCGTGGTCCACGTGCACGCAGGTGAGCTGGTCGCCGACGGCGCGCTGGACCAGCGCGGCCGCGACGGCGGAGTCCACGCCGCCCGACAGGGCGCAGATGACGCGCGCGTCGCCGACCTGCGCGCGGATCGCGGCGACCTGGTCGGCGATGACGTTGCCGGGCGTCCAGTCGGGCTTCAGGCCGGCGCCCTCGTAGAGGAACTTCTCCAGCACGGCCTGGCCGTGCGCGGAGTGCTTGACCTCGGGGTGCCACTGCACGCCGTACAGGCGGCGACCGGTGTCCTCGATCGCCGCGACGGGCGAGCCGGAGGAGGTCGCGAGGACGGTGAAGCCCTCGGGCGCCGCGTGCACGGAGTCGCCGTGGCTCATCCACGTGGTCTGGTGGTCGGGCGTGCCGGCCAGCAGCACGCCGGCCTCGCAGACCTCGACCTCGGTGCCGCCGTACTCGCGCTGCCCCGTCTGGGCGACGGTGCCGCCGAGAGCCTGCGCCATCGCCTGGAAGCCGTAGCAGATGCCGAGCACCGGCACGCCGGCCTCGAACAGCGCCGGGTCCACGAACGGCGCGCCGGCGGCGTACACCGACGAGGGTCCGCCCGAGAGGATGATCGCCGCCGGGTTCTTGGCGAGCATCTGCTCCGTGGTGAACGTGTGCGGCACGATCTCGGAGTACACGCTGGCCTCGCGCACGCGGCGCGCGATGAGCTGGGCGTACTGGGCGCCGAAGTCGACGACCAGGACCGGGCGGGGGGAGTCGGTGGCGGGAGACGTCACCGAGCCATCGTAGCCGTCGGACGCACCCCCTCCCGGCCCCTCGCGCCGGTCACGCGGTGGGGTAGGTCACCTCGACCCGGCGGTTCAGCGCGCGGCCGGCGGGGTTGTCGTCACCGCTCACCTCGTTGTCCGCGACCGGGTCCGCCTCGCCGTGGCCCTGCACCTTCAGCGTGAGGTCCGGACGCTCCGCCGCGAGCACGTCGGCGACGGCGTGCGCGCGCTTCGTCGACAGGCGCCGGTTGAACGCGTCCGAGCCCACGGAGTCCGTGTAGCCGTCCACGTGCACCGCCGCGTCCTGCGGGACGTCGTCGGCCAGCGCCGCGACGGCGGCCTCCGCCTCCGGCGTCAGCGTCGCCTTGCCGAAGTCGAACAGCAGGTCGGAGGTCAGCGTGACGACCGTGTCGTCCGCCTTCTCCTGCGTCTTCTCCAGCACGGTCGTGGAGTCGTCGGGCCGGAGGTCGAACGTCGAGTCCGGCGCTCGCAGGTCGAGCGTCGAGTCCGCGCGCATCGCGTCGGTGACCTCGGCAGCCTCGATCGCCGCGTCCTGCTCCGCGAGCGCCTCGTGCGCCGTCGTCATCAGCTCCGGGTCCGCCGACGGCGTGCCGGACGACGACGCCGACGACGATGGGCTCGCCTCCTCGGCGTCGGCCGATGGCGCGAAAGCCGTCACGAGCAGCGCCGCGAGCGCCGCGGCGGCGAGCGTCCGCGGACGGCGGGGTGTCACTGCGCGGCCCCGTCGCCGTAGGTGACCGTCGCGTCCGTGAACAGCGGCAGCCCCTCCGCGGGCAGCACGTCCACGGTCGCGGGCTCGCCGTCGGGAGCAGGCAGCACGGCGGACGCCTCGATCGTGCCGTGGTTGGGGAACTTGAACGTGATGTTCTCGAGCGGCGAGACCAGCATCGACTCCCTGCACCTGAGCTGGGCCAGCGACACCTGCGACGCGTCGTCGCTGTCCAGCTGCCAGGCCCCCTCGGTGCAGTAGGGCTTGTAGGCCTTGAGCGCCGCGCGGTCCGTCACGGTCGTCGCGGGCACGACGCCCATGTCGTAGTAGCTGGCGCCGGCGTCGGCGGGCGACTCGTCGTCGTCCCAGCGCAGCGCCCATCGCACGGTCATGTTCTCGGCGCCGACCTCCACGGAGCGGAGCGTCACCGTGAGCTCTCCGCCGTGGGCGTCACCGCCCCCGTGCGGCGTGGCGATCTTCTGCTCCGCCATCACCTGGTCGGCGACGGTGGCGGTGCCCGGGTCGGCGGCGGCCTGCTCCGCGGGGGCGGCCTCGCCCTTCGTACCGGCCCCGTCGTCGCCGGAGCTGCCGGTGCAGCCGGCGAGCAGGAGCGTGCCGGCGAGGGCGAGGGTCGCGGTGGTGCGGGCGCGTGCGGTCCGTGCGGACATGCGTCCTCCAGGGTCGGGGCGCACGGCCGGTCCCGGCCGTGGTGGGGGGCAGGTGCCCACTGTGGCACGCGTCGGCGGGGCCCGCCCGAGGCATCCATGGGGAGAACTCCCCAGGTCACAGACCTCGGGCGCCCGTGTCAGCCCAGCCGCTCGCGCAGCTCGCGGGCGGCCCGCTCGGGGTCGGGCGCCTGGGTGATCGCGCGCACGACGACGACGCGCGACGCGCCGGCGTCGAGCACGGCGTCCAGCCGCTCGGCGTCGACCCCGCCGATGGCGAACCACGGCGTCGCCGGGCGGGTCGCCGCGACCTCGCGCAGCAGGTCGAGGCCGACGGCCGCACGACCGGGCTTGGTGGGCGTGGCCCACAGCGGGCCCACGCAGAAGTAGTCGACGTCCGGGTCGGCCTCGGCCTCCGCGGCCTGGTCGGCGGAGTGCGTGGAACGGCCCAGGACCGGCTCCGCGCCGAGCAGCTCGCGCACGGCCGGCACGGGCAGGTCCCGCTGCCCCATGTGCACGACGGGAGCGCCGGTGAGCTGCGCGACGTCGGCCCGGTCGTTCACCGCCCAGAGCGCGCCGTGCTCCGCGGCGACGCGGGCCACGACCGCCTGGATCTCCAGCTCGCGCGCCACGTCGAGGGACTTGTCGCGCAGCTGCACGACGTCGACCCCGCCCGCGAGCGCCGCGTGCAGGAAGTCCTCCAGGTCGCCGCGGTCCTCGCGGGCGTCGGTGCACAGGTACAGGCGGGCGTCGGCGAGGCGGGCACGGGTCGTGGTCACGCCAGTCAGGGTAACCACGGCCCGGGTTACAGTGGCCGCGCACGGGAGCCCCGCTCGGGGCTGAGAGGGCGCAGGAGCCGACCGTCGAACCTGATCTGGGTCATGCCAGCGAAGGGAGCGCACATGCTTACGTCCACACCCACGTCCGCACCTGAGTCCGCCCGCGACGTCGTCGACCTCGTCGTGGTCGGAGGTGGCATCGTCGGCCTCGCCGTCGCGTGGCGCGCCGCCACGGCCGGGCTGTCCGTCACGGTCCTCGACCCGTCCCCCGGCGACGGCGCCACCCGCGCGGCCGCGGGGATGCTCGCGGCGGTCAGCGAGGCCGACTTCGGCGAGCGGGACCTCGCCCGCCTCAACCTCGCGTCCGCCGCCCGCTGGCCGTCGTACGCCGCCGACCTCGCCGCCGCGACCGGCCGCGACGTCCCCCTGCTGCGCGCCGGCTCGCTCGCCGTCGCGTACGACGCCGACGACGCCGCCCTGCTGCGCCGCGTGCTGGCGCTGCACCGGGAGTGGGGGCTCGCGTCCGCGGAGGTCCCGGTGGCCGACGCGCGGCGCCGGGAGCCGTACCTCGGGCCGCGGCTGGCCGGGGCCGCCGTCGTCGAGGGCGACCTCGCCGTCGACCCGCGCGGGGTGCACGCGGCGCTCGTCGACGTGCTGGGCGGCGCGGTCGTGCGGCGTGCGGCGGTGCGGCTGGAGCGCGACGGCGCGGGCCGGGTGGTCGCGGCGCACGACGACGCCGGCGCGCGCCACGCCGCGGGCGCCGTCGTGCTCGCGACCGGCGTCGTACCGCCGGTGGGGCTGCTCGACGGGGTGCCGGAGGCCAGGGTGCCGGTGCGGCCCGTCAAGGGGATCACCCTGCGGCTGGACGCCGGCCCCGAGCTCGCGCTGGAGCACGTGGTGCGCGGCACCGTGCAGGGGCGGCCGGTGTATCTCGTGCCGCGGGCGCCGGGCACCCGGTCGGGACCCGGCGGCGGGCCGGGGCACCGGGAGATCGTCGTGGGGGCCACCAGCGACGAGCGCCCGGACGACCGTCGGGCCGAGGCCGGGGGCGTGTTCGCCCTCCTGCGCGACGCGCGCGCCCTCGTGCCCGGCATCGACGAGGCGGCGCTCGTCGACGTCACGCCGCGCGCCCGCCCCGCCACCCCCGACAACCTGCCGCTCGTCGGGAGCACCGCCGCGCCCGGGCTGCTGGCCGCCGTCGGGCACGGGCGCAACGGCGTGCTGCTCGCGCCGCTCACGGCCGACGCGGTCGTGGCAGAGCTGACCGGCGGGGCGCCGCCCGACGACTCGCTCGCCGCGGCCGATCCGCGGCGCTTCGCGCCTGCCGCCCGCCCCGACCCTGAAGGAGCACACCCATGAGCCCGAGCACGAGCACCGCCACCGCCGTCGTGAACGGCGAGCCCTACCCCCTCGACGGGCCGCACGGCGACGGCGTCGAGGCGCTCGTCGCAGCCCTCGTCCCGGCGTTCGTCGCCGACGGTACGGCGCAGGGCATCGCCGTCGCCGTCAACGACGCCGTCGTCCCCCGCGGCCTGTGGGCGGGCACCCGCATCGCGCCCGGCGACCGGGTCGAGATCGTCACCGCCGTCCAGGGCGGCTGACCACGAAGCACGGAGGAACCATGACCAGCACCACGACCCTCACCGACCCGTCGGCCGACCCGCTCGCCGACCCGTTCGAGATCGCCGGCACCACGATCGGCTCGCGCCTCGTCATGGGCACGGGCGGCGCGTCGAACCTCATGACGCTCGAGGACGCGCTGGTCGCGTCGGGCACCGGCCTCACCACCGTGGCGATGCGCCGCGTCGCCGTGCGGCCCGGCGGGGCGGGCGCCGAGGACGGCGGCATCTGGGGACTCCTGGAGCGGCTCGGCATCCGCGCCCTGCCCAACACGGCCGGCTGCTTCTCCGCCCGGGAGGCCGTGCTCACCGCGCAGCTCGCCCGTGAGGCGTGCGGCACCGACTGGGTCAAGCTCGAGGTGATCGCCGACGACGTCACCCTGCTGCCCGACCCGATCGGCCTCGTCGAGGCGGCCGACGCGCTGGTGCGCGACGGGTTCGTCGTGCTGCCGTACACCAACGACGACCCGATCCTGGCGCGGCGGCTGGAGGACGTCGGGTGCGCCGCCGTCATGCCGCTCGGCGCGCCCATCGGCACCGGCCTGGGCGTGCTCAACCCGCGCAACATCGAGGCGATCGCGGCCGCCGCGCGGGTGCCGGTCATCCTCGACGCCGGGGTCGGCACGGCGTCCGACGCCGCGCTGGCGATGGAGCTCGGCTGCGCCGGTGTCCTCCTCGCCACGGCCGTCACGCGGGCCGCCGACCCGGTCCGCATGGCGCACGCCATGCGCCTCGCCGTGCAGGCCGGCCGGCTGGCCGCCGGCGCGGGGCGCATCCCGCGCCGCGAGGGCGCCCTGGCCAGCTCCTCCCCCGACGGGCGCCTCGACCTCGCCCTCTGACGGGGGCACCCGCCCGCTGAGGTAGTCCCAGATCTGCCGAGGTAGTTCCGTTCTTGCCGAGGTAGTGGACCAGACCACTACCTCGGCGGGAACGGGACTCGCGGGGTTTCGGACTACCTCGGCGTCAGACGGCGAGGAGGAGCGCCGGGGCGCCGCCCTCGACGGAGCGGGCGTCGACGCCGGCGGCGCGGGCGACGTCGGCCACGCGGGCCGAGCGCGCGCCGGCCGCGCAGACCAGCAGCACGGGGCGGTCGGCGGGCAGCGCTGCGACCGCCGCCGCGGCGTCGTCCCCTCCGCCCAGGAACGTGCCGCTCGGCGCCACGGTCGCGCCCGCGACCGGCAGCGCCTGGACCTCCCAGTCCTCGCGCACGTCCACGAGCGCGACGGGCGCGTCGCCCGCGAGCAGCGCGGCGGCGTCCTGCGCGCTCACGCTGGCGGGGCCCAGCCCCGCGACCGTGGCGCGGGCGTCGGCCGACCCGCCCGACGGCGCGGGCAGGCCGCAGAACGCGGCGTACGCGGCGTCGTCGGCGAGCAGGGCCGCGACGGGCTCGCGGGTCGGGTCCGGGCGGACGGCGAGCTGGCGCCACGTG
Organism: Isoptericola sp. NPDC060185; assembly: GCF_042728595.1. Classification (NCBI taxonomy): domain Bacteria; kingdom Bacillati; phylum Actinomycetota; class Actinomycetes; order Micrococcales; family Promicromonosporaceae; genus Isoptericola; species Isoptericola sp. NPDC060185. The sequence goes on from NZ_JBHWYY010000003.1 coordinate 48,429, forward strand.
AGGTCGAGGGCGTCGTAGACGGCGATGCGGCCGAGCAGCGTGGTGCCCGCGCCGGTGATCAGCTTGACGGCCTCGGTGGCCATGACCGAACCGACGGTGCCGCACAGCGCGCCCAGCACGCCGCCCGTCGCGCAGTCCGGCACGGTGCCGGGCGGCGGGGGGACGGGGAAGACGTCGCGGTAGGTGGCGCCGCGCTCGCGGGTACCGTCCTCGCGCACCGGCGCGCCCCAGAACACGGCCACCTGGCCGTCGAACTGGTGGATCGCGCCCCACACGACCGGCACGCCGAGGATCTCCGCGGCGTCGGACACGAGGTAGCGCGTCGGGAAGTTGTCGGCCCCGTCGAGCACGAGGTCGTACCCGCGCAGGATGTCGAGCACGTTCTCGGGGGTCAGCCGCTCCGCGTGGGCCACGACCTCGACGTCGGGCGCCAGGTCCGCGAGGCGGTCCCGGACCGAGTCCACCTTGGGCCGGCCGACGTAGGCGGTGCCGTGCACCACCTGGCGCTGCAGGTTCGAGACGTCCACGACGTCGTCGTCGACGACGCCGAGCGTGCCCACGCCCGCGGCCGCGAGGTACTGCAGGGCCGGGCTGCCCAGGCCGCCCGCCCCCACGACCAGCACGCGCGCCGCGGCGAGCCGACGCTGCCCCTGGGCGCCGACGCCCGGCAGCGGCAGGTGCCGGGCGTACCGGGCGAGGCGTCCGGCGTCGAGCGGCGGGCCCGGCGCGACGAGCGGGGCGAGCGACGTCATGCCGAGTACCGCTCCGCGAGGGCGCCGAGCTTCGCGTCGGCCCCCGCGTGCACGCGCTTCTCGAGGATGAACGACATCACCGGCACGACGCCGGCGAAGACCATCGTGGCCAGGCGGCCGAAGCCCCAGCGCATCTTGGACCACAGGTCCAGGACGGTCACGAGGTAGACCACGTAGATCCAGCCGTGGGCGAACGGGACCCAGCCCATGTAGTCGACGACGACCTCGACCGGGACCACGTACTTGAAGAACATCTCGACGCACAGCACCAGCAGCATGCAGCCGGTGAGGATCGCCATGAACCGGTAGCGCTTCAGCGACCCACGGGCCTTGCGGATGGCGGTCTCGGCCTGGGCCTGGGTGGCGGCGGGGGTCTGCTGCGGCGTGCTCACCCCAGCATCGTAGGCGCGATAAACCGTCGCCCGGTGTCGGTACGCGTCCGTACGCTTGATCCCCGTGCGACCCCTCCCCCTGCCCGACGTGGGCAACCCTCCTCTGACCTCCCCGGCCAAGCTCCTCGCGTGGCAGGGGTGGCGCCAGCGCGACGTGCTGGCGAAGTCCCTGGTGGCGGGCGTGGTGGCGATGCTCGCGTCGGCCGCGGCCCCGCTGCTGATCGGCCGCGCCATCGACGAGGGCCTGTCGCAGGGCTTCGGCGGCCCGCTGTTCCTGTGGTGCGGCGCGATGCTCGGCGCCGCGCTCGTCATCGTCGTCGCCGGCATCTTCAACCACATCTGGGACGTCGAGAACTGGGTCCGGGCGTCGCTGTCGTTCTCCCAGCTCGTCGGCTACAAGGCGTCGCGCGCGGGGCACGCGATCACGCGCAAGCTGCCCACCGGCGAGGTCGTGTCCGCCGTCGCGAACGACGCGCTGCGCGTCGGCGACATGTTCTCCATGGCCGGCCGGTTCACCGGCGGCGTGCTGGCGTACGTCGTGGTCGTCGCGATCATGCTGTCCCAGCACGTGCAGCTCGGACTGGTCCTGGCGCTCGGCATCCCCGCGGTCGCCGTCGTGCTCGGCCTGCTGGTCAAGCCGCTGCAGTCCCGCCAGACCACGCAGCGCGAGGCCACCGGCCGGCTCACCTCGCTCGGCGCGGACACCGTCTCCGGGCTGCGCATCCTGCGCGGCATCGGCGGCGAGGACGAGTTCGCCGCCCGCTACGCGCGCCAGTCGCAGGAGGTGCGCCACCAGGGCGTGCGCGTCGCCGTGCTGCAGTCGGTGCTCGACGGCCTGCAGGTGCTGCTGCCCGGGCTGCTCGCCGCGCTCGTGCTGTGGCTGGGCGCCCGTGCCGCCGTCCGCGGCGAGATCACCAGCGGTCAGCTCGTGACGTTCTACGGCTACGCCGCGTTCCTCGCCTGGCCGGTGCAGATGGCCACGCAGATGCTGCAGATGGTCATCCGCGCCGTGATCTCGTCACGCAAGATCCTCGACGTGCTGCGCGTCGCCGAGGCGACGCCGTCCTCGGAGACCCCCGCCGACGCGCCCGGCGCCGGCGCCGACCTGGTCGACGAGACCAGCGGCCTGGTGCTGCGCGACGGCCGCGTGGTCGGCCTCGTCAGCGCCGACCCGGACGCCTCGGCGCGCATCGCGACGCGGCTGGGGCGGCTCGACGACGAGGCCGAGGCCGGCACGCCGGTCCGCCTCGGCGGGGTGCTGCTGGCCGACCTCGACAAGGATGCGCTGCGCCACCGCGTCGTGGTCTCCGAGGCGACGCCGCACCTGTTCTCGGGCGTGCTCGGCGAGGCGCTCGACGCCCGCGGCCGCGCCACCGAGGCCGACCTGCTGGCCGCGATGGTCACCGCCGACGCGCACGACGTGCTCGACAGCGTGCCCGGCGGGCTCGCCGGCGAGCTGCCGGAGAAGGGCCGGTCCCTGTCGGGCGGGCAGCGGCAGCGCGTCGCGCTGGCGCGCGCCCTGCTCACCGAGCCGGAGATCCTCGTGCTCGTGGAGCCCACCAGCGCGGTGGACGCCCACACCGAGGCGCGGATCGCCGAGCGCGTGAGCGAGGTCCGCCGCGGCCGCACCACCCTGGTGGTCACCGCGAGCCCGCTCGTGCTCGACCACGTCGACGAGGTCGTCCTGCTGGACGCCGACGCGACCGTGGCCGCCAGCGGCACGCACGCCGAGCTGCTCGCGCGCCGGGACGAGCACGGTGCGGCGTACCGCGCCGTCGTCGGCCGGAGCATGGCCGAGGACGAGGCCGAGGACGAGGCCGAGAACGAGTCCGACGAGATCAGCGACACCGACCTGGAAGGAGCCGCGCGATGAGCGCCCCCGCCGCCGCACCCCCGTCGTCCGGCACCCCCAACCCGAACCTGCTGCCGATCGCCGACCAGGCCGAGGTCAACCGCACCGTCGGCCGCCTGTTCCGGCGCCACCGCGGCCAGCTCGGCGGTGTCGCGGTGCTGCACACGCTCGCCGCGCTCGCCGGCCTCGCGGGCCCGTTCCTGCTGGGCCGGATCATCGACAAGGTCGCCGCCGGCACCACCCTGTCGGCCGTCGACTCCCTGGCGATGATCCTCGTGGGCGCCGTCGTCGCGCAGGCCGTCATCACGCGGTACGCGCAGCGGCTGTCCATGGTGTTCGGGGAGCGGGTCTTCGCGGACCTGCGCGAGGAGTTCATGGACGCCGTGACGCGGCTGCCGCTGTCCACGGTCGAGAAGGCCGGCACCGGCGACCTCGTCGCGCGCACCACCAACGACGTGAACAAGCTGCAGCACGCCGTCCGGTTCGGCGTGCCCCGCGTGCTCGTCTGCATCGTGACGATCGCGCTGACCCTCGTCGCGTCGTTCCTCGCCAGCCCGCTGGTCGCGATCGGCCTGCTGACGGGCGTGCCGCTGATCGTCGTGGCCACCCGCTGGTACCTCAAGCGGGCCACGCCGGGCTACCTGCGGGAGTCGGCCGCGTACGCCACCATCAACGGCTCCATCACGGAGGCCGTGGAGGGCGCCCGCACCACCGACGCGCTGCACCTCGGCGGGCGGGTGCGCCGGCGGATTGACCGCGACCTGCGCGAGGCGTTCGACGCCGAGTCGTACACCCTGGGCCTGCGGCTGCGGCTCATCCCGTCGCTGGACGCCGCGGTCGCGATCGCGCCGATCGTCGTCATCCTGTGGGGCGGCTGGCTCGTCTCGCAGGACGTCACCACGGTGGGCACCGTCGCCACGATCGCGATGTACGGCCACCAGATGGGCGGCCCGGTGTTCGACCTCGTGTTCTGGCTCGACGAGCTGCAGGTCGCGGCCGTCGCGCTGGCGCGCGTCGTCGGCGTCGGCCTCGTCGGCCCGGACCGCACCGCCGGCACCGCCGTCCCGACGTCGGAGGACGTGCGCGCCCGGTCGGTGCGGTACGCGTACCGCGAGGGTCACGACGTGCTGCACGGCATCGACCTCGACCTCGCTCCCGGCGAGCGGCTGGCCGTCGTCGGGCCGTCCGGTGCGGGCAAGTCGACCCTGGGCCGCATGCTCGCGGGCATCCACCCGCCCACGGGCGGGTCGGTCACCGTGGGCGAGGTGCCGCTCGTCGAGCTGCCGCTGGAGGACCTGCGCCACCACGTCGCGCTGGTGACGCAGGAGCACCACGTGTTCGTCGGGTCGCTGGCGGAGAACCTGCGCCTCGCGGACACGTCGGCCACCGACGACGCCCTCTGGGGCGCGCTGGGCGCCGTCGACGCGGCGAGCTGGGCGTCCGCGCTGCCCGAGGGGCTCGAGACGGCCGTCGGGTCGGGCGGGCACACCCTCACCCCGGCGCAGGCGCAGCAGGTCGCGCTCGCGCGGCTGGTGCTGCTCGACCCGCACACGCTCGTCCTCGACGAGGCGACGTCGCTGCTCGACCCGCGCGCCGCCCGCCACCTCGAGCGGTCGCTCAACGCCGTGCTCACCGGCCGCACCGTGGTCGCCATCGCACACCGCCTGCACACGGCGCACGACGCGGACCGCGTCGCCGTCGTCGACGGCGGCCGCATCACCGAGATCGGCCCGCACGACGACCTCGTCGCCGCCGGCGGCGACTACGCCAAGCTCTGGCACAGCTGGCAGCACGAGTGACCGCGAGGTAGTCCGGATCTCGCCGAAGTAGTGGACCAGACCACTACCTCGGCGGGTTCGGAACTACCTCGGCGCGACGGGCTGACGGATCACGGTGCACAGACGCTCGGGGGCGGTGCGACGCAGGTCGGACAGGTAGATCTCGTGGTGCACGCCGCGCAGCGCCCGTCCCTCGGCGGCGACGAACGCGTGCAGCCGCTCGACGGTCTCCGGCTCGGTGGCGAACGGGCCGCGGTGCAGCACCTGCGCGGCCGCGCCCTCGTCGTAGACCTCCAGGCGGACGCGGTCGCCGGCGGGCGGCCGCTTCGCGGCGACGGCGCGGGCCAGCACGTCGGCGGCGTCGACCTGCTCGACGGCGTCCGGCAGGCCGATCATCAGCGTCCAGCGCCACTCGTCCTTGGCGTCCACGCTGAACCGGCTCATGTCCTCGGCCCACCACAGGCCCTCGAGCGGCAGGACCGTGTACGCGTCGCCCGTCGCCTCCTTGATCGCCGCCCGCAGCGCGTACGCGAGCGGGTACAGCGTCGCGACCGCCTCGCGGTACGCGGGGGCCGTGTTCGGGTCGCCCTCGCCGTCGATCATGAGGAACGAGCGGGCGGGCAGCGTCACGAGCGCCGGCGCCGTCGCCGCGCGGTAGTGGAGCCCCGGGTCTCGCTTGAGGTCGATGCTCGCCATGCGTCGATGATGGCGGAGCGGTCTCAGCCCGGCAGGCCGGCGATGCCGGTGCCCACGGGGTCGTCGGTGTCGTCGTGGCCGCGGCCGCGCTTCGTGCCGGCGGCCTCGTCGCGCACCAGGCGCACCCACAACAGCACGGCGAAGAGGCCGAAGACCCACCACTGCAGCGCGTAGAACAGGTTCTGCAGGTTGACGCCGTCGCTGCCCTCGAGCACCGGGCGCGGCAGCAGCGCGGGCCCACCTTCTGCGGCGGTCGCCTGCGCGGGGTCCGACGTCGTGAGCACGACGTACCCGGAGTAGATCGGGCCGCCCCACGTGTTGACCAGCGACCCGGTGGAGATGGAGTCGACGAGGGGCGGCCCGTCCGGGTTGTCGGGCAGCGGCGCGCCGCCCTCCTGGAGCGACTCCGACGCCTGCAGCCACCCGGTGACGCGCACCTCGCCGTCGGGCACCTCGAGCGCGGCCGCGTCGGGGTTAGGCGAGTCCACCCAGCCGCGGACGACGGGCAGCACGGGCGGGCCGGACAGGTCCGCCCACGACGCGCCGCCCGTGCCGTCGTCGGTGACGCGCAGCGGCGTGAGGACGAGGTAGCCGGTGCGGCCGTCGAGCGCGCGCCCGGCGACGAGCACCTGGTCCTCGGGCTCGTACGTGCCGGTGACCCACGCCTCGGTGCCGACCAGCTCGCCGGGGAACGACGTCTGCGGCTCCAGGAGGTCGCCGAGCGCCTCCGGGCCGTGGGCCGCCTGCTCCGCGGCCTCCTGCTGGGCGGCGACCGCGGCGCGCTGGTAGGCGCGGTCGAGCTGCCACACCCCGAGGCGGCCGCAGACGGCGGCCGCGAGCAGGAAGAGGAGCAGGATCCCGATCATGCGGGGCTGGAGGGCCACCGCCCAGAACGACCTGCGGGCGGGCTGGGGGCTGGGCACGGCACCACCGTAATCGGCGCGGGGCGCAGCACAGGAATCGGTCCTGCGACGGCACCTGACGCGCCGGCAGATCGACGTCACGCCGCTGACCTCGCGGGTCGTGCTGCGCGGGCCTCCCCGGTGCGGTGGAATGAAGGCGCCGGTCTTCCCCCGAGCCCCAGGAGCGTGTGATGAGCACCACGACCACCCCGACCGTCAGCCCCACCCCGTGGCGTGCCGGCGGCGGCACAGAGATCTCGGCCGAGGCGATCGACCGGATCGACCGGTGGTGGCGAGCGGCGAACTACCTGTCCATCGGGCAGATCTACCTGCTGGACAACCCGCTGATGCGCGAGCCCCTCACGCGCGACCACGTGAAGCCGCGGCTGCTGGGCCACTGGGGCACGACGCCCGGCCTCAACTTCCTGTACGCGCACCTCAACCGGGCGATCAAGGAGCGCGAGCAGTCCACGATCTACGTCGCCGGCCCCGGCCACGGCGGCCCCGGCCTGGTGGCGAACACCTACCTCGAGGGCACGTACTCCGAGACCTACTCGGACATCACGCAGGACGACGAGGGCCTGCGGCGGCTCTTCCGCCAGTTCTCGTTCCCTGGCGGTATCCCGTCGCACGTGGCGCCGGAGACGCCGGGATCCATCCACGAGGGCGGCGAGCTGGGCTACGCGCTCAGCCACGCGTACGGCGCCGCGTTCGACAACCCGGACCTGCTGGTCGCGGCCGTCGTCGGCGACGGCGAGGCCGAGACGGGGCCGCTCGCCACGAGCTGGCACTCCAACAAGTTCGTCAACGCGCGGACCGACGGCGTCGTGCTGCCGATCCTGCACCTCAACGGCTACAAGATCGCCAACCCGACGGTGCTGGGCCGCATCAGCGACGACGAGCTGCGCGACCTCATGATCGGCTACGGCCACACCCCGTACTTCTTCGTCGGCGGGTTCGACGGCGAGGACCATGCAGCCGCGCACGCCCGCTTCGCGCGCCTCCTCGACGAGGTTCTCGACCACATCGCGCGGATCAAGGCGGAGGCCGCGGCGGGCAACGACGAGCGCCCCGCGTGGCCGATGATCGTCTTCCGCACGCCGAAGGGCTGGACCTGCCCTCCCGTCATCGACGGCAAGAAGACCGAGGACTCGTGGCGCGCCCACCAGGTGCCGCTCGCGAGCGCCAGGGACACCCCGGAGCACCTGGAGGTGCTGCGCGGCTGGCTCGAGTCGTACCGCGCGCACGAGCTGTTCGACACCACGGGCCGGCTGCTCCCGGAGATCGCCGAGCAGGCGCCCGAGGGCGAGCTGCGCATGAGCGCCAACCCGCACACCAACGGCGGCCTGCTGCTCAAGGACCTGCGCCTGCCGGACTTCCGCGACTACGGGGTGGAGGTCGAGGCGCCCGGCGGCTCGGTCGCCGAGGCGACGCGCGTCCTCGGGCAGTGGCTCACCGACGTCGTGCGCCTCAACCCGGACAATTTCCGGATCTTCGGCCCCGACGAGACGGCGTCCAACCGCCTCCAGGCGGTCTACGAGGTCACGGACAAGCAGTGGAACGCGGAGTTCTTCGGGCCCGACGTCGACGAGCACCTCGCCCGCGCCGGCCGCGTCATGGAGATGCTGAGCGAGCACCAGTGCCAGGGCTGGCTGGAGGGCTACCTGCTCACCGGGCGGCACGGCCTGTTCACCAGCTACGAGGCCTTCATCCACATCGTCGACTCGATGTTCAACCAGCACGCCAAGTGGCTCAAGGTCACGAACGACATCCCGTGGCGGCGCCCGGTCGCGAGCCTCAACTACCTGCTCTCCAGCCACGTGTGGCGCCAGGACCACAACGGCTTCAGCCACCAGGACCCGGGCTTCATCGACCACGTCGTGAACAAGAAGGCCGAGATCGTCCGGGTGTACCTGCCGCCGGACGCGAACACCCTGCTCAGCACCTACAGCCACTGCCTGCAGAGCCGCCAGTACGTGAACGTCGTGGTGGCGGGCAAGCAGCCGGCGCCGCAGTTCCTCTCGATGGAGCAGGCCGTCGCGCACTGCACGCGCGGTCTGGGCATCTGGGAGTGGGCGGGCACGGAGGTGGAGGGCACGGAGCCCGACGTCGTGCTGGGCGCGGCGGGCGACGTCCCGACGCTCGAGGTGCTCGCCGCGGCCGACATCCTGCGCCGCCGCATCCCGGACCTCAAGGTCCGCGTGGTCAACGTCGTCGACCTCATGCGGCTCCAGGACGAGAAGGAGCACCCGCACGGCCTGTCGGACAAGGACTTCGACACGCTGTTCACCGCTGACCGGCCGGTGATCTTCAACTACCACGGCTACCCGTGGCTCATCCACCGCCTCACCTACCGCCGCACCAACCACGCCAACATCCACGTGCGCGGCTTCAAGGAGGAGGGCACCACGACGACGCCCTTCGACATGGCGATGCTCAACGACATCGACCGCTACCACCTGGTGGTCGACGTCATCGACCGGGTGCCGTCGCTGCGCTCGAAGTACGCCGGCCTGCGCCAGGAGATGGTGGACGCGCGCCTCGCGGCACGGCAGTACACCCGCGAGCACGGCGAGGACATCCCCGAGGTGCGCGACTGGGTGTGGCCGGACGCCGGCGACACCGCCACCGAGCAGGGCGGCCCGCAGTACGACGCCGCGACGGCGACGGGTGGCGACAACGAGTGACCGGTACGTCTCGCAGCATCTACATCGCCTCCCCCGAGGGCGAGACCGGCAAGTCGACGGTCGCGCTGGGCGTGCTGGACCTGCTGGTCCGGCAGGTCTCCCGCGTCGGGGTGTTCCGCGCCGTCTCCCGCGTCCCGTCGCCGCCGGCGTCGGACGCGGGGGGCGACGCCCCGCGCGACCACGTGCTGGAGATGCTGCTCGCGCACGACGGCGTGGACCTCTCCTACGAGGACGCGGTCGGCGTCACGTACGACGACGTGCACGCCGACCCCGAGGCGGCGCTGGCCAGGATCCTCGACCGCTACCACGCGGTGGCGGAGCGGTGCGACGCGGTGGTCGTGGTCGGGACGGACTACACGGACGTCGCGGGCGCCACCGAGCTGGCGTTCAACGCCCGCGTCGCGGCCAACCTGGGCGCCCCGGTGCTGCTCGTGGCGTCCGGGCGGGGTCGCACGGCGGAGGACGTCCGCGCCCTGGTGCGGCTGAGCGTCGTCGAGCTGCGCGCCAACCACGCCCAGCCCGTCGGCGTGGTCGTGAACCGGAGCACGCCGGCCGTCCTCGCCTCGGGGCCGACGGCGCTCGTCGGCGACCTCGACCTGCCCGTGTGGACGATCCCCGAGGAGCCGTTCCTCCACGCGCCCACGGTGGGCCGGCTCACCGAGGCGGTCGAGGGCACGCTGATGCTCGGCGACCCCGACCTGCTGGGCCGCGAGGCGCTGGAGGTCATCGTCGGGGCGATGTCGTTCGAGCACGTGCTCGACCACCTGTCCGACGGCGCGGTGGTCATCCTGCCGGGCGACCGGTCGGACGTGCTGCTCGGGCTGCTGTCCGCCCACGCCGCCGCGACGTTCCCGTCGCTGGCGGGCATCATGCTCACCGGCGGCTACGTGCCGCGCGGGGTGATCGCGCAGCTCCTCGCGGCGCTCGGCCCGCGCGTGCCGGTGGTCGCGACCCGGCTGGACACGTTCCACGCCGCCCGTCGCGCGGCCGAGACGCACGGCTACGTGACCGTCTCCTCGACGCGCAAGATCGACGTGGCGCGGGCCCTGTTCGAGCAGCACGTGGACGGGGCCGCGCTGCTGGCCCGCCTCGACCTGCCGCGCACGCGCGTCGTGACGCCGCTGATGTTCGAGTACGAGCTCATCGAACGCGCCCGCGGCGACCGCCGCCGGGTGGTGCTGCCCGAGGGCGACGACGACCGCATCCTGCGCGCCGCGTCCACCGTGCTGGCCCGCGGCATCGCGGACCTCGTGATCCTGGGCGACGAGACGTCGATCCGGGCGCGGGCCGCCGAGCTCGGGCTCGACATCGCCGCGGCCACGGTCCTGGCCCCCACCGACCCCGAGCACGTCGAGCTCTTCGCGACCGAGTACGCGAAGCTGCGCGCGCACAAGGGCATGACGGTGGAGCGGGCCCGCGAGATCGTCACCGACGTGTCGTACTTCGGCACGATGATGGTGCACCTCGGCCTCGCCGACGGGATGGTCTCGGGCGCCGCGCACACGACGGCGCACACCATCCGGCCGTCGTTCGAGATCGTCAAGACCCAGCCCGGCGTCTCGGTGGTGTCGTCGGTGTTCCTCATGTGCCTGACGGACCGGGTGCTCGTGTACGGCGACTGCGCCGTCATCCCCGACCCGACGGCGGAGCAGCTCGCGGACATCGCCATCTCCTCGTCGGCCACGGCCGCGCAGTTCGGCGTGGACCCGAAGGTCGCGATGCTGTCGTACTCGACGGGCACGTCCGGCTCGGGTGCCGACGTCGACAAGGTGCGCACGGCCACCGGCCTGGTCCGCGAGCGTCGCCCCGACCTGTCCGTGGAGGGCCCGATCCAGTACGACGCCGCTGTCGACGCGTCGGTCGCGAAGTCCAAGCTGCCGGAGTCGTCGGTGGCCGGGCAGGCGACGGTGTTCGTCTTCCCCGACCTCAACACGGGCAACAACACCTACAAGGCGGTGCAGCGCTCCGCGGGCGCGGTGGCCGTCGGCCCCGTGCTGCAGGGCCTGAACAAGCCGGTGAACGACCTGTCGCGCGGCGCGCTCGTGGCCGACATCGTCAACACCGTCGCCATCACCGCGATCCAGGCCCAGGCACAGGACAAGGACCGGGCCGAGGACCACCAGGAGGCCACCGCATGAGCATCGTCCCCGAGGCCGAGCGCCCCACCCCGTACAGCGCGTACGGGGCGCACGGGTCGGTGCTGGTCCTCAACTCGGGCTCGTCGTCGCTCAAGTACCAGCTCGTCAACCCCGTGGGCGGGGAGGCGATCGCGGCGGGCACGATCGAGCGCATCGGCGAGCCGTCGGGCATCGTCACGCACACGTTCGCGGGCAACCGGACGCGCCGCGAGCTCGAGGTGCCCGACCACGGCGAGGCGCTGCGCCTCGCCCTCGGCATGTTCGACGAGATCGGCCCCCGCCTCGCGGACGCCGGCATCTACGCGGTCGGGCACCGGGTGGTGCACGGGGGCGCGGAGTTCTCGGGGCCGGTCGTGGTGGACGACGACGTCGTGGCGCGCATCGACGCGCTGGTCCCCCTCGCCCCCCTGCACAACCCGGCCAACGTGCAGGGCATCCGGGTGGCGCGGGAGCTGCTGTCCGACGTCCCCCACGTCGCCGTCTTCGACACGGCGTTCTTCCAGGGGCTGCCCGCGGAGGCGTACACCTACGCCATCGACCGGGGGGTCGCGAAGGAGTACGACGTGCGCCGGTACGGGTTCCACGGCACCAGCCACCAGTACGTGGCCGGCAAGGTGGCGCGGGTGCTGGGCCGCCGGGTCCAGGACCTGCACACGATCGTGCTGCACCTGGGCAACGGGGCGTCGGCGTCGGCGGTGGCCGGCGGCGTCCCGATCGACACGTCCATGGGCCTGACGCCGCTGGAGGGGCTGGTGATGGGCACGCGGTCGGGCGACGTCGACCCGGCCGTCGTCTTCCACCTCGCCCGCAACGCCGGGATGAGCATCGACGAGCTGGACACCCTGCTGAACAAGCGCTCGGGGATGCTCGGGCTCTCGGGCGTCAACGACTTCCGCGAGCTGCGCCGGCTCATCGACGGGGGCGACGAGGCCGCGGCGCTCGCGTTCGACGTCTACGTCCACCGGCTGAAGAAGTACGTGGGCGCCTACGCCGCCCTGCTGGGCCGGGTGGACGTCCTCGCGTTCACGGCGGGAGTCGGGGAGAACGACGCGCGCGTGCGGGCCGCGGTCTGCGAGGGGCTGGAGGGCATGGGTATCGCGGTCGACCCGGAGCGCAACGAGCGCCCGGGTGCGGAGCGCATCATCTCCCCGGACTGGACGTCCACGCTGGTCATGGTGATCCCGACGATGGAGGAGCTGGCGATCGCGCGGCAGTGCGTGGAGGCCGTGGAGCACCTGGGCCCCACGTCGTCGGTCACGTCCGGCTGAGCGTCACCCCAGGCCGAGGCGCGCCACGATCTCGTCGACGATCTCCTCGGGCGCCGGCCCGATCCCGACGGTGAAGCCGTCCTCGTCGGGGTCGAGCGGCTCGAGGGTCTCGAGCTGGGAGTCGAGCAGGGACGGCGGCATGAAGTGCCCCTTGCGGGCGGCCAGCCGCTCGGCGAGCAGCTCGCGCGGGCCGTCCAGGTGGACGAACCGGACGGGGCTGTGGGCGGTGCGCAGCACGTCGCGGTAGGCCCGCTTCAGCGCGGAGCAGGTGACGACGGCGTGCCGCCCGCCGCCCGAGTGACCGTCCAGCCAGTCGCGGATCGCCAGGAGCCACGGGGCCCGGTCCTCGTCGGTCAGCGGGTGGCCGGCGTGCATCTTGGCGACGTTCGCGGCCGGGTGGAAGTCGTCGGCCTCCGCGAGCTCCAGGCCGAGACGGTCGGCGAGCAGGGCCGCCACCGTCGTCTTGCCGGACCCCGCGACGCCCATGACGACGAGATGGGCGCCGTCCCCCGTGGCAGTCATGCGCCGAGCATTCCCGGCGGGGCGGGCCCGCCGCAAGCCGGGCCCCGCGTCGCGCCCTCCCGCCGTAGTCTCGACGCGTGACGCTGCACTTCAGTCCTCCCTGCGGCCCGGTCCGCGGCTGGGCGGACGGCGACGTCCGCCGCGCCACCGGCATCCCCTACGCGCACGCCGAGCGCTTCCGGCGCCCGGTGCCCGCCCCCGACCGCGCCGAGGTGCTGGAGGCGACGTCCTGGTCGCCCGCGTGCCCGCAGGGGCCGGTGCCGCTCCTCGACGAGGTGCTGGGCCCGGCCGGGTCGGGCGTGCCCGTCGACGAGGACTGCCAGCGCCTGTCGGTGACGATGCCCGCCGACGCGGGCCCCGACGACCGGCTGCCCGTCATGGTGTGGATCCACGGCGGCTCGTACACCGCCGGCGCCGGGGACGTGCCGGTCATGGACCCGCGCCCGCTGGTCGCGGAGCAGCGGGTGGTCGTGGTGACGGTGACCTACCGCCTGGGCCTGTTCGGCTACCTGGGCGACGGCGGCCCGGACCGCCCCGCCAACCTGGGGCTGCTCGACCAGCTCGAGGCGCTGCGCTGGGTGCGGCGCAACATCGCAGCGTTCGGGGGCGACCCGGCGCGCGTCACCCTCTTCGGGCAGTCCGCGGGCGGGGACGCCGTCGCGCACCTCATGGCGGCGCCGGCCGCGGCGGGCCTGTTCTCCCGTGCGATCGTCCAGAGCGCGCCGCTGGGCATCTCCCGCGGCCGGGCGCGGATGAACGCCGCCATGGCGCGCGCCGCGGCCGGCGTGTCGGCGCGTACGCCGGTCGACGACGTCGTGGCCGCGGAGGCGCGGGTCGGCGACGTCGCGCGCGGCTTCGGGCTGCGCGCCGCGATGCCGTTCGGCACCCAGTACGGCCACGACCCGCTGCCGCCCGAGGACGAGGTTGTCGCGGCGTGGGACGCCGCGGCCCCGCAGGTGGCGCTGCTCGTCGGCAGCACCGCCGAGGAGGCGCGGCTCTTCGTGCGCCGCCTGCCCGCCGTGCGCCGGATCGCCGAGCTGCCCGTCGTCGGGCCGTGGGCGCGGCGCGCGATGGTCGCGGCCGTCACCGCCCGGGTCTACGGGCGTCCCGCGCGCCGGTTCGCCGCCCGGCACGCGGCGGCCGGGGGCACCGCGTACCGGTACGTCGTGACGTGGGCGGCGCAGGGCAACCCGTGGGGCGCCGCCCACACGGTGGACCTGCCGCTGCTCTTCGGCGACGAGAAGGCGTGGGCGACGGCGGCCCTCACGGACGGCGCGTCCTGGGAGGACCTGCAGCGCAGCGCCCGCGGGGTGCGGGCGGTGTGGGGCGCCTTCGCGCGGGGCGAGGACCTCGGCGCGCGCGGCGAGGTGCCGGGCGCGCTCGTCTACTCACGCGTCGACCGGGGGGCGGGCCGATGACGCTCTGGCTCGACCCGCCCGCGTGGCCCGCCCACGGCACGCTGTGGTCCCACCTCGTGTCCGACAGCTCCCTGCACGAGCTGCGGGCCTTCGCCCGCGCGCAGGGGGTGCGCGACCGGGCGTTCGACCTCGACCACTACGACGTCCCCGCCGACCTGCACGACGCCCTCGTCGCCGCGGGCGCCGTGCCCGTCACGGGCGGCGAGCTGTCACGGCGGCTCGCCGGCTCGGTGCTGCGGGTGCCGGGGTGGGAGCGCCGGCGGGCCTCCCGCGACGCGCTGCGCGCGCGGTGGGCGCGGCTGTGGGAGCTTCCCGACGCCGGGGTCGACGCCGTGGGGCAGGACCTCGTGGACCGCTGGCGCGAGCCGCACCGCGTCTACCACTCGCGGCTGCACCTGGCCGACTCCCTCGACTCCCTGGACCTGCTGACGGCCGACGGCGCACCGGGGGACGCCTGGCACGCGGCCGTCGCGCTGTGGTTCCACGACGCCGTGCACGACGGCGAGGCGGGCCGCGACGAGGAGCGCTCGGCGGGGCTGGTCGCAACGCTGCTCGGCCCGCTCGCCGGGACCGCGCGCCCGGCCGGGCGCGCCCGCGGGCTGACGACGGGCGACGTCGCCGAGGTCGAGCGCCTCGTCCTCGTCACGACCGACCACGCGCCGGGACCGGGCGACGCGTCGGGCGCGCTCGTCAGCGACGCCGATCTGGCCGTGCTCGGCGCGGACCCCCGCCGCTACGCCCGGTACGCCGCGCAGGTGCGGGCGGAGTACGGGCACGTGCCGGACGACGCCTTCCGCACCGGCCGCGCCGCCGTCCTCGACCAGCTCGCGGGGATGCCGCACCTGTACCGCTCCGCCGCCGCCGCCAGGCGCTGGGACGACGCCGCGCGGCGCAACCTGCGCGGCGAGCGGGACGGGCTGGCCGCCGGGCGCTAGGTTGCCGTCGTGACCGCGACCCCGCCCGGACGTCCCGCCCACCCGCGCCGGCGCCGCCGGACCCTGGTCGCCACCGCCGCGACGCTCGGCGCGCTCGCCGTCGCCCTGGTGGTCCCGGTCGCCTGGGTGCAGCTCACCGGCCAGTCCCGCGTGCGCCCGTCGGTCGAGGCGGTCGAGCCCGTCGACGCGATCCTCGTGCTGGGCGCCGGCCTGCGTCCCGACGGTACCCCGTCCACCTACCTGCGGCGGCGGGTCGACGCGGCGGCCGAGCTCTACCACGCGGGCGTCGCCGACCGCGTGGTGCTCAGCGGCGACGGCCAGCCGCGCCGGGACGGCACGCCCTACGACGAGCCCGCCTCGATGCGCGAGTGGATCCTCGCCCGGGGCGTGCCCGACGAGGCGCTCACCCTGGACCGCGACGGCCTCGACACCACGGCGTCGTGCCGCCGGACGGTCGACCTCACCGGGGCGCGGACCGCCGTCGTCGTCACGCAGGACTACCACCTGCGCCGCGCTCTGTTCAGCTGCGCCCGCGCGGGCCTGGACGCCCAGGGCCTGGGCGTCTCGTCGGCGAGCGCCACCCCGCGCCACTGGCTGTGGTGGCACGTGCGCGAGGTCCCCGCGTCGTGGCGCGCCGCCGTGCGCGAGCTCGGCTAGGGCAGGCGCAGCCGGCGCATGGCGCCGAGCGCCACGGTGAGCAGCCGGCTGGGTGTCTCCCCGCCGAGCGCGTAGAGCGTGTCCATGGACAGGCCCAGGCGGGCGCCCCGCTGCACGGCCACGGTCTGCGCCTCGGTCAGCGCGTCGACGGCCTCGCGGCCGTGCCGCCGCCCCAGCCCGGAGGCCTTGAACCCGCCCATCGGCGCGCCCGGGGAGCCCCACGCGGAGGTGTAGCCGTCGTTGATGTTCACCGTGCCGGCCTCGACGCGCGCCGCGAGGCGGCGGGCGCGGGCGACGTCGCGGGACCAGATGCTCGCGTTGAGGCCGAGGTCCGTGTCGTTCATGACGCGCACGGCCTCGTCGTCCGAGGCGACGCGCGTCACCGCGACCACGGGCCCGAACGTCTCCTCGCGGGCGCACAGCGCGTCCTCGGGGACGTCGTCGAGCACGGTCGGCGCGTAGAAGAAGGGGCCGACGTCGGAGCGGTGCACGCCGCCGACCAGGGCGCGGGCGCCCTTGGCGAGGGCGTCGTCCACGTGCTCGGTGACGCGGTCGAGCTGCGCCGCGGAGACCAGCGAGCCGACGTCGGACGTGTAGTCGAGACCGGTGCCGAGCGTGAGGTCGCGGACGGCGGCCGTGAACCGCTCCAGGAACTCGTCGGCGATCCGCTCGTGCAGCACGAGGCGCTCGATCGACATGCACAGCTGGCCCGCGTTGGCGAAGCACGCCCGCACGACGCCCGGCACCGTGGAGTCCAGGTCGGCGTCGGCCGTGACGTACAGCGGGTTCTTGCCGCCCAGCTCGAGCGTCGCGCCGATGAGCCGCTCCCCCGCCTGCGCGGCCACCTTGCGGCCCGTCGCGGTGGACCCGGTGAACGCGACGTGGTCCACGTGCTGCACGAGGGCGGCACCGATCTCGCCGCCGCCGGTGACGACGAGGAACAGGTCGTCGGGCAGGCCGGCGTCCTGCAGCACCTCGGCGACCCACAGGGCCGAGAGGGTGGTCTGCGGGTCCGGCTTGACCACCACGGCGTTCCCTGCGAGCAGCGCGGGCACCGCCTCGGACAGCACGAGCGTCAGCGGGTAGTTCCACGGCGCGATGGCTCCGACCACCCCCACGGGGCGGCGGTGCACGCGCACCCCGGTGAGCGCCGGCAGCAGCCCCGGCTCGCGCCGGTCGGCCAGGTACCGCGCGCCGCGCACGGCGTAGTGCCGGCACACCTGCGCGACGTCGGCGACCTCCTCGAACGCGCTGCGGCGCGCCTTGCCCGACTCCATCTGGATCAGGTCGAGGATCTCCGACTGCCGCGCGAGCACGAGCGCGCCGAGGCGGTCGAGCACGGCGGCGCGCTCCCGGACGGGCGTGCGGGCCCACTCGGCCTGCGCCGCCCGGCCGCGCCCGACGGCCGTCGCCACGTCGTCCGGCGACGACAGCGGGAACGCCGCGAGCGGGGCTCCCGTGAAGGGCAGCGTCGAGCGGTGCGTCCCGGCGGAGTGGGAGGTGACGATGCGCCGCGTCAGCGGCTCCACGACGTCGGGCTCCAGGACATAGGTGGCGGCGGGCAGCTCGGGGTCCAGAAGTTCCCCGAGAGCGCCTTCGCCCTCGTGCGCGGTGGACATGGCCGACACCCTACGCGGACAGTCTGACCGGTCCGCAACCCCCGTCCCGGTTCGTCCGGGTCGTTCGCTCTCAGCGCGACCCGTCGAGCCACCTCCCGAGCACGACGGTCTCCTGCTCTGCGTACCCCAGGCGGTCGTAGAAGCCCACGACCCGCGTGTTCGTGGCCCGTACCATGAGCTGCACCTTGCGCACGCCCCGGCCCCGCAGCCAGTCCTCCGCGGCGGCCACGGTGGCGCGACCGAGGCCGCTGCCCTGCACCTGCGGGTCGACGGCCACGTAGTACAGCCAGCCGCGGTGCCCGTCGTGGCCGGCGAGCACGGACGACACGACGCGTTCGCCCGCCAGGCCGACGAGGACCGTCGACGTCGGGGTGCGTCGCGCGTCGGCGACGTCGCGGCGCGGGTCGTTCCACGGCCGGGTCAGCCCGCAGGCCTCCCACAGCGCGACGACCCGATCGACGTCGCCGTCCTCGATCTCCCGGAATGCGACGTCCGGCGCGTCCCGGATCGTGGTCGGGGTGGTGGCGCCGGCCGTCACCGCGGCTGGTACGGCGACACGACGACCTCGACCCGCTGGAACTCCTTGAGGTCGGAGTAGCCGGTCGTGGCCATGGCCCGCCGCAGCGCCCCGACGAGGTTGAGCGTGCCGTCGGCGGTGCCGCTGGGCCCGAAGAGGATCTGCTCGAGGGTGCCCGCCGTGCCGACCTCCACGCGCTCGCCACGGGGCAGCACGGAGTGGTGCGCCTCGGGGCCCCAGTGCCAGCCCTGGCCGGGCGCCTCGGACGCCCGCGCGAGCGCCGCGCCCAGCATGACCGCGTCGGCGCCGCAGGCGACGGCCTTGACGATGTCGCCGGAGCGGCCCACGCCGCCGTCGGCGATGACGTGCACGTACCGGCCGCCCGACTCGTCGAGGTAGTCGCGGCGGGCCGCGGCGACGTCGGACACGGCCGTGGCCATGGGGGCGTGGATGCCGAGGCCCACGCGCGTGGTGTGCGCCGCGCCGCCGCCGAAGCCGACGAGGACGCCGGCCGCGCCGGTCCGCATGAGGTGCAGCGCCGCGGTGTAGGTGGACGCGCCGCCCACGACGACGGGCACGTCGAGCTCGTAGATGAACCGCTTGAGGTTCAGCGGCTCGGCGTTGCCGGAGACGTGCTCGGCGGAGACGGTGGTGCCGCGGATGACGAACAGGTCCACGCCCGCGTCGACCACGGTCTGGTAGTGCTCCTGCGTGCGCTGCGGGGACAGGGCGCCGGCGACGGTGACGCCCGCGGCGCGGATCTCCTTGAGGCGCTGCGTGATCAGCTCGGGCTTGATGGGCTCGGCGTAGATCTCCTGCATGCGCCGCGTCGCAGCCCCCGCCGGGAGGTCGCGGATCTCGGCCAGCAGCAGCTCGGGAGACTCGTACCGGGTCCACAGGCCCTCGAGGTCGAGGACGCCGAGGCCGCCGTGGTTGCCGAGCGCGACGGCGGTGGCCGGGCTCATGACGGAGTCCATCGGCGCCGACATGATCGGCAGGTCGAAGTGGTACGCGTCGATCTGCCACTCCACCGAGACGTCCTTCGGGTCGCGCGTGCGCCGCGAGGGCACGATCGCGATGTCGTCGAAGGAGTATGCGCGGCGGCCGCGCTTTCCGCGCCCGATCTCGATCTCGTTGCTCACCAGGACAGCCTACCGGCGCGGTCCTGTCGGTGGCCGGTGGCACAGTCCGTGGACATGACGACGTACGCGGACCACGAGGCAGCGGGGGCGGCGCACGCCGCGGCCCCGCCCGAGCCCGGCTGGTCCCGCGGCCCGCTGCTGGGCTTCGACACGGAGACCACGGGGCTCGACGTCCGGTCCGACCGCATCGTCACCGCGGCGCTCGTGCTGCGCTCCCCCGGCGGCAGCAGCGTGCGCACCTGGCTGCTCGACCCGGGCGTCGAGATCCCGGCCGAGGCCACCGCCATCCACGGCATCACGACCGCCCACGCCCGGGCGCACGGCCGGGAGCCGATCGGCGCGCTCGAGGAGATCGCCGCGATCCTCGTCGCGCAGGTGCGCGACGGTGTGCCCGTCGTCGCGTACAACGCGTCCTTCGACCTGACGCTGCTGGACGTCGAGCTCGCCCGCCACGGCCTGCCCACCGTCCCCCAGCGGCTCGGCCGCCCGGTCGCCCCGGTCCTCGACCCGCTCGTGCTCGACCGGTGGCTCGACGGCGCCCGCGCGGGCAAGCGCCGCCTCGGCGACCTCTGCGCGCTGTACGGGATCGAGGGCGACGGCGACCTGCACACGGCCGACGTCGACGTCCTGGCCACGCTCGACGTCCTGGACGCCCAGCTCGCCGCGCACCCGCACCTGCGCGGCGTCGCGCTCGACGCCCTGCACGCCGCGCAGTCGGGCGCGCACCGCGCGTGGGCCGAGCGGGTCAACGCCGAGCGCGCCGCACAGGCCGACGGGCGCCCGCCCACGTCCACCGCGTGGCCCGCGGCGGGCGCCCGCTGAACGAGGCGCATCTCACCACACGGATGAATCGCCTGCCCTGGAGGGCATTTTCGCGACCTCGGGCGCTGATCGGGTCCCCAATATCTCATCCATGAGATATCGTCGCCGGCATGACGATGATCGACGATGCACCCCTGAGTCAGGTCGGCGCCCTCATCCGCGGCGCCCGCCAGAACCGCGGCCTCACCCAGACCCAGCTCGCGGAACAGCTCGGCACCAGCCAGAGCGCCGTCCACCGGATCGAGCAGGGCGCCCAGAACGTCAGCCTCGAGATGCTCAACCGGATCGGCCTCGCCCTGGACTCCGAGATCATCAGCCTCGGCGGGTCCAAGCACGCACACCTGCGCGTGCGCGGCGGCCAGACCCTCTCCGGCCGCATCGACGTCAACTCCTCCAAGAACGGCGCGGTCGCGCTGCTGTGCGCCTCGCTGCTCAACCGCGGCAGGACGACGCTGCGCGGCGTCGCCCGCATCGTCGAGGTCGACCGGATCGTCGACGTGCTGCGCTCCGTCGGCGTCCGCGCGACGTGGACCACCGGCGGCCGCGACCTCGAGATCGTGGTGCCCGACCAGCTCGACCTCGCCGCCATCGACGTCGACGCCGCGCGCCGCACCCGCTCGATCATCATGTTCCTGGGCCCGCTGCTCGGGCTGCGCGACACCTTCGAGCTCCCGTACGCGGGGGGCTGCGACCTCGGCACCCGCACCGTCGAGCCGCACATGATCGCGCTGCGCCCGTTCGGCCTGGCCGTCACCGCGACCGGCGGCAACTACCACGCGACGGTCGCGCCCGCCTCGGGCGCCGACCTGTCCGTCGTGCTCACCGAGCGCGGCGACACCGTCACCGAGAACGCGCTCATGGCCGCGGCCCGCCGCGACGGCGTGACGACGATCCGCAACGCCAGCCCCAACTACATGGTCCAGGACCTGTGCTTCTACCTGGAGCTGCTGGGCGTCCGGGTGGAGGGCATCGGGACGACGACGCTGCGCGTCCACGGGCGCACGGACATCGACGTCGACGTGGAGTACGCGGTCTCGGAGGACCCGGTCGAGGCGATGAGCCTGCTCACCGCCGGCATCGTCACCGGGTCGGAGATCACGGTGGCCCGCGTCCCGATCGAGTTCATGGAGATCGAGCTCGCGACCCTTGCCGAGATGGGGCTGCGCTACACGCAGAGCGAGGAGTACGTCGCGCGCAACGGGCGCACGCGCCTCGTCGACGTCACCGTGCACCCGAGCGAGCTGCACGCCCCGATCGACAAGATCCACCCCATGCCGTTCCCCGGCCTGAACATCGACAACCTGCCGTTCTTCGCCGTCATCGCCGCGAACGCGCAGGGCACCACGCTGATCCACGACTGGGTCTACGAGGGCCGCGCCATCCACCTCACGGACCTCACGCGCCTCGGCGCCGACGTGCGGCTCCTCGACTCCCACCGCCTCCAGATCACCGGGCCCACCCGCTGGTCCGGCGCCGAGGTGAGCTGCCCGCCTGCCCTGCGCCCCGCCGTCGTCATCCTGCTGGCGATGCTCGCCGCCAAGGGCACGTCCGTGCTGCGCGGCGTCGACATCATCGCCCGCGGCTACGAGGGCCTCACCGAGCGCCTGCGCGAGCTCGGCGCCAACATCGAGACCTTCAAGGACTGATCCACCCGACCTCCCGGGCGGCGCGCCGGAACGCCCCGCCGCCGCCCGGGAGGCCGCGTCCGTCGGCGGCCTAGCGGTCGTAGACCGCGTCGACCTCCACCTCGACGAGCCAGCCGTCCACGGGCAGGTTCTCGATCTCCAGCGCGAAGCGCGAGGGCCGGGCCGCATTGACCACCATCGGCGCACCGGTCGTCGAGCCCAGCGCGACGTCGAGCGTCGCGCCCGTCGCGAGGTTCGTGTTGGCGAAGAACTGGCGGTAGGCGCGGTTCCAGCCCGCGAAGTCCATCGCCTCCGCACCGTCCGGGTTCTGCAGGAACACGCGCATCGAGACGACGTCGTCGTACGACAGCCCCGCCCGCTCCAGGTTCTCCCCGATGCGCATCAGCGCGTTGATCCCCTGGGCCTCGGTGAGGGTCACGCCGTCGGGCAGCTCGCCGCCCGGGAACACGTCGGTGGGGATGTACCGCTCCTCCGCGGTCGCGCCCGGTGCCTTGTTCAGTGCGGACGGGCCGAGCCCGGACGACTTGTACCAGGCCACGTTCTTGCCGATGGCGACGCCGTCGGCGATCGACGGGGTGGCGCCCGTGACGAACGAGTGCGCCTCGGTGGGCCGGGGCTCGAAGAGGCGCCCGCCCGCGACGGCGGTGGCGGGCACGGCGACGGCGGTCGAGACGACGACCGCGAGGACGACCTTCGTGGTGTTCTTCATGCCGGGGAACGTAGGGGTGCGCCGTTTCGGCGCGATGACGGCCGGTGGTCCATCAGAAGTCTCCGACCTGCGGCGACGCCGGCGAAACGCACTCGTTACCGCGGGCGACGGCCCGGAAACGCCCCCGACCCCGTGCCGTGACCTGCCCCTCCTACCGTCGGCCGCGGTGCTGACGGCGGCGCCCGGCATCGAGGGCCGCCCGCGTCCGTCCGTCAGACCTGTCGACACGAGAGGTAGTGCCCATGGTCACTGACACCGTCACCGACGGCCGCCCGTCCGGCGTCTCCCGCCGCAACTTCCTCCAGGCCGTCGGCGTGGGCTCCAGCGCCGGCGTCATGTTCGCCACGATGGGGGCGATGGGCCTCGCCCCCACGGCAGCCGCCCAGCCCACCGCCGCGGCCTGGACCCCGCCCCGCGGCAGCGACTTCACGCTCACCGGCCGCTCCGCGAAGAAGGTCGTGGTCGTCGGCGCCGGGCCGGCGGGGCTCGCGTCGGCCTACGAGCTGCAGAAGGCGGGGTACCGGGTCACCGTGCTCGAGGCGCGGCACCGGCCCGGCGGCCGCACACTGACGATCCGCGGCGGCGACTCCGAGACCGACGTCGACGGGGTCACGCAGACGGCGCGGTTCGACGACGGCATCTACATGAACGCGGGCGCCGGCCGCATCGCGCAGTGGATGGTGACCATGGACTACCTGCGCGAGCTCGGCGTGCCGTACGAGGTGTTCACCAACGCGAACGCGGACGCCTACCTCTACAACGAGAAGAGCGGCGCGACGCCCGGCAACCCGGTCCGCTACCGCACGGCCAAGGCGGACGTCTTCGGGTACACCTCGGAGCTGCTGACCTACGCCACCGACCAGGGCGCGCTGGACCAGAAGCTCACCGCGGCCGACAAGGAGAACCTGCGCTCCTTCCTGCGCAGCTGGGGCTCGCTGAAGTCGGACGGCACGTACGCGGGCGGCGACAACCGCGGGTTCGCGACGTACCCGTCGGCGTGGAACGAGCACGGCACGCCGCTCGCCGGGCCCGGCACGGTCTCGGAGGTGCTGGCCTCGAAGGTGGGGCAGTACTTCCCGTTCGAGATCAACTGGGAGCAGTCGATGCTCATGTTCCAGCCGAAGGGCGGCATGGACACCACGTACCGGTACTTCGTGAAGGCGATCGGCTCGCAGAACGTGCACTTCAGCTCGCCGGTGACGGGGGTCGAGAACACGCCCGGCGGCGTGCGCGTCACCTACACGCCGGCGCACGGCCCCGCGCGCCAGATCGAGGCGGACTTCGCCGTCGTGGCCGCGCCGGCCGGGCAGATGCGGAAGTGGGACACGAACTGGGGCGCCGGGATCGACGCCGCCCTGGGCGAGTTCGCCGTCGGCTCGCCGGCGGGCAAGATCGGCCTGCAGTACCGGTCCCGGTGGTGGGAGGACGACCACCGCATCTTCGGCGGCATCACGGAGACCGACATGGACCTGGCGCACATCTGGTACCCGTCGTACGGGTACGGGGAGCGCAAGGGCCTCGTGGTCGGCTACTACAACACCGGGACGAACGCCCGCACGTACGCCGACCTCACGCCCCGCGAGCGGGAGCGGCGCGCCGTGGCCCAGGGCGTGAAGATCCACGGCGAGAAGTACCGCAGCGAGCTCGAGTCCTCGTTCTCGATCGCCTGGCACAAGGTGCCGTACATCGAGGGCGCCTGGGCGTACCCGGACACGTCGTCGACGGGTTTCAAGATGCTCCAGCAGGGCGCCGGCCGCGTCTTCTTCGCGGGCGACTGGATGTCCGAGGTGTCCGCCTGGCAGCACGGCGCGTTCTGGTCCGCGCGGTACGCCGTGCAGGCGCTGCACGCGCGCGTGATGGCGTCCTGACCCTCCACGCCCGGGAACGACGACGGCCCGGGTCCTCCGCGAGGGAGGGCACGGGCCGTCGTCGTGGCGTGGTTCGTGGCCGCTCGTGGCCGCCGGGGGCCGCGGCTCAGAAGCCGGCGTAGTTCGGCGCCTCGACGGTCATCTGCACGTCGTGCGGGTGGCTCTCCTTGAGCGACGCCGACGTGATGCGCACGAAGCGGCCCTTGGCCTGCAGCTCGGGGATGGTGCGGGCTCCGACGTAGAACATCGACTGGTGCAGCCCGCCGACCAGCTGGTGGGCGACGGTGTGCAGCGTGCCCTTGTACGGCACCTGCCCCTCGATGCCCTCGGGCACGATCATGTCGTCGCTGGTGACCTCGGCCTGGAAGTAGCGGTCCTTGGAGTAGGACTTCTTGCCGCGCGAGGACATGGCGCCCATCGAGCCCATGCCGCGGTACGCCTTGTACTGCTTGCCGTTCACGAGGATGGTCTCGCCGGGCGCCTCCTCGGTGCCGGCCAGCATCGAGCCGAGCATCACGGCCTCCGCGCCCGCGACGATCGCCTTGCCGATCTCGCCCGAGTGGCGCATGCCGCCGTCGGCGATGACCGGGATACCCGCGGCCCGAGCGGCCAGCGACGCCTCGTACACGGCGGTGATCTGCGGGACGCCGACGCCGGTGACGATGCGCGTGGTGCAGATGGAGCCCGGTCCGACGCCGACCTTGATCGCGTCCGCGCCCGCGTCGACGAACGACTGCGCGCCCTCCTTCGTCGCGACGTTGCCGCCGATCACCTGCACGTGGCGGGTCGCGGGGTCCGTCTTGAGCTTGCGGACCATCTCGATGAGCATCGCGACGTTGCCGTGCGCGGTGTCCGCGACGAGCATGTCGACGCCGGCGTCGACCAGCGTGGTCGCCCGCTGCCACGCGTCGCCGAAGTAGCCGATGGCCGCGCCGACGAGCAGGCGGCCCTGGCCGTCCTTGGAGGCGTTCGGGAACTGCTCGGACTTCACAAAGTCCTTGACGGTGATGAGCCCCGCGAGCCGGCCCTCGTCGTCGACCAGCGGCAGGCGCTCGAGCTTGTGCTTGCGCAGCAGCAGCGTGGCGTCCTCGCGCGAGATCCCGGCCGGGCCCGTGATGAGCGGGGCGGGCGTCATGACCTCGGAGACCTTGGTGGTGCCCCACTCGGCGACGGGCGTGAAGCGCAGGTCGCGGTTGGTGACGATGCCGGTGAGGTGCCCGCCCGCGTCCACGACCGGGAAGCCGGAGATGCGGTACTCCCCCGCGCGCTTGTCGAGCTCCTCGAGGGTGGCGTCCGGGCCGATCGTCACCGGGTTGGAGATGATGCCGGTCTGCGTCCGCTTGACCAGGTCCACCTGGTACGCCTGGTCCTCGATGGAGAGGTTGCGGTGCAGGACGCCGATGCCGCCCTGGCGGGCCATCGCGATCGCCATCCGCGACTCCGTGACGGTGTCCATCGCGGCCGAGACGAGCGGCACCCGCAGGGAGATCTCGCGCGTGAGGCGCGACGTGGTGTCGATGTCCGACGGGGCGAGGTCGGAGTACCCCGGCAGCAGCAGGACGTCGTCGTAGGTGAGGCCGAGGAATCCGAACGGGTCGTGCGCGGGCGAGGTCGAGTCCGTCATGACAGGAGTCTACGTTCTGAGGCCCTCGGTTATTCCGGCCGTCCGCCCCTGCGGGGGCCGCCCGTGGCGGACCTCACGTCGCGGCTCCCGTCGCGGCTCACGCCACGACGGCGAGGGCCTCGTGCAGCATCGCGGTGAACGACCGCACGCGCTGCACGGTCGCGGCCAGGGGCAGCTCGCTCGCGGCGTCGTCGCGGCGCAGGCTGACGATGATCGGCAGCTCCGCGAACCCCTCGTGCACGGCGTGCACGAGGTCGAGGTCCGGGCGCCGCTGCGACGTGGCGAGCACGAGGGCGGCGGGCCGCACCATCGTCACGAGCTCGAGCGAGCGGTGCGTGCTGGCCGGGCCGGTGACGATCCGCGCGGTCGCGCCCTTCGCGGTCAGCGCGGCGGCGAGGGCGTGCGCCGACAACGGCACCACCTCGTCGGGCGCGGCGAAGATGAGGACGATCTTGCGCATCCGGCTCGGGTGGTTGGCCGGCGGCGCGCCCCCGGCGACCATGGCCCGCTCGAACGCCTCGGTGAAGTCGCGCAGCGCACGCAGGGCGGCGGTCGCGAGCACCACCTCCGGCACGGCGCCCGGTCCGGCGAGCACCGTCCGCTGGGCGACCCGCTGCCACGCGGGCTCGGCGATCTCCGTCCACCATGCCGCGGGGTCGCCCTGCGCCGGGATGGCCAGGATCTCGTCGCAGGCCTGCTGGTCGTACGCGAGGGCGGCGTCGACGACGGCGGACACCCGGCCGGAAGCGCTCCCACCCGGGACGTGGCTGCTGGCCGCAGGGCTTCCTTCGCCGCCGCCGGGCAGGGCCCTCAGGTGCGCGCGTCCCGGCCGCGGCGGCTCGTCGCCGGCCGCTGGCGCGGGCCGCTCGCCCGCACCCTCCGAGGAGTCCTGGCCATCCTCGCCGGACGCCGAGGACGCGGCCTGCTCCGTCGCCTCCTCCAGCTCCTGGACGCCGGCCTCGAGCGCGGCCCGCGCGGCGTCGACCGGCGCGACCCCCTCCAGGGTGAGCCGGCGCATGACGAGCAGCCGCGCCACGTCCTCGGGCGTGTAGCGACGGTGCGAGCCTGCGGTGCGGGCGGACGGGCCGAGCCCGTAGCGGCGGTCCCACGTGCGCAGGGTGGCGGGGGCCACCCCGAGGCGCCTGGCGACCGCGGCGACGGCGAGGCCAGGGCTCGACGCGCGAGACCCGCCCCCGTGAGGGGCGGGCCGGGATGAGGTCATGGCGTCGATTCTGCCGAGAGGATCGGAGGGTCGCCACCGCGCCACCGGGCGCGCCGCGGAACATCTCGTCGACGCAGGTCAAAGCAGTTCAGAACCCGGTCGAACCCGTTCAGCGCGCACCGGAAAGTTGAACACTGAATCATCGAACCCGGTCACAAAACCGGACCTTGAACAACTTCTGCACAACTTGTAGGTTGTTCGCCATGACGGAGATCTCGAGGCTTCCCGGTCCGGTGATGGAGCTGTGGGAGTGGCAGTACCAGGGCTCCTGCCGCGACGCGGACGACACGCTGTTCTTCCACCCCGAGGGTGAGCGCGGCTCGACGCGTCGACGCCGCGCCGAGGCGGCCAAGGCGATCTGCCGCTCGTGCCCCGTGATGATGCAGTGCCGCGAGCAGTCGCTCCGGGTCCGCGAGCCCTACGGGGTGTGGGGCGGCCTCAGCGAGGACGAGCGGTCCGCGATCCTCGCCGGCGGAGCACGCAAGACCGGTTGAGCAAAGCACGAAGGCCTCGCACCGACGACGGTGCGAGGCCTTCTGCGTTCGGCGTCGTCAGGCGACGACGACCGCGAGGATGTCACGGGCCGACAGGACGAGGTAGTCCTCGCCGGCGTACTTGACCTCGGTGCCGCCGTACTTGCTGTAGATGACCTTGTCACCGACCTTGACGTCGACGGGGACGCGGTTGCCCTTGTCGTCGAAGCGACCCTCGCCCACGGCCAGGACCTCGCCCTCCTGGGGCTTCTCCTTGGCGGTGTCCGGGATGACCAGGCCGGAAGCGGTCGTGGTCTCGGCCTCGATGGCCTTGACGACGATCCGGTCCTCGAGCGGCTTGATGGGGACCGACACGTCGGACCTCCTTGATTCGCGATGCGTGGATGGACTTGCTGATTGACCAGGTCGCGTCCGAGGGCCGGCCGTCGTCGCGGGTGCCGGCACAGCCTTGCGGTCGCTGACGACAAATCTAGGCAGGCGTTAGCACTCTGACAAGTCGAGTGCCAGCAGTTCGCCGAGGGCGTCACGCCCGGGCCGCGCCCGAGAGCCCCGGCGCGCCTGAGACGATGGCCCGATGGACGCCGCCTCCGTGAGCAAGCTGCTGAGCCCGGACGGGTGGGCGCTGCTCAACTCGCTCCCCCCGTACGACGAGAAGCAGGCCATGACGCTCGCGACGCGGCTGCGGGCCGACGGGGTCGACCCCGACCTCGCCGCCGCCGCGCTCACCCAGTCGCGGCTGCGCGCCAAGGCCCGCGCCAAGCTCGGCGACTTCGCGGACGGGATGCTCTTCACGCCCGACGGCGTCGAGCAGGCGACCCGCCTCGTGGTGGCCGCCCTGCACGCCCGGCGCTACCTCGCGGCCGGCGTCACGAAGGTCGCCGACCTCACCAGCGGGATCGGCGCCGACGCGCTCGCGTTCGCGGGCGTGGGCCTGCGGGTGCTCGCCACGGACGTCGACGAGATGACGGCCGCGCTCGCCACCGTGAACCTGCGCCACTTCCCCGAGGCGGAGGTGCGGCACGCCGACGGGCTCGCGCTCGACCTCGCCGCCGAGGGCGTGGACGGCGTGTACGCCGACCCGGCCCGGCGCACGCGTGGCGGGCGCCGCGTCTTCGACCCCGCCGCCTACGCGCCCCCGCTCGACGCCGTCTGGGCGCTGCGCGACCAGGTCCCCGCCCTCGGGATCAAGGTCGGGCCCGGCATCCCGCACCAGGGGCTCCCGGAGGACGCGGAGACGCAGTGGGTGTCCGTGGACGGGGACGTCGTCGAGGCGGGCCTGTGGTTCGGCCCGCTCGCCCCGGCCGGGCCGGGCCGCTCCGCCCTCGTGCTCACGACGCGCGACGGCGCGACGGCGTCCCGCACCCTGCGCACCGACGGCGACGGCTCGGACCTCGTTCCCGACGTCGGGCCCGCCGGCGCCTACCTGTACGAGCCTGACGGCGCCGTGATCCGGGCCGGGCTCGTGGCGCACGCCGCCGCGGAGCTCGGCGGGCGCCTGCTCGACCGGACCATCGCGTACGTCACGACCGACCAGCCCGCGGCGCCGCAGGCCGCCGGGGTCGCACCCCTCGCCACCGGCTACCGGGTGCTCGACCTCATGCCGTTCAACCTGAAGCGCCTCAAGGCGTACCTGCGCGAGCGCGGCGTCGGGCGCCTCACGATCAAGAAGCGGGGCACCGCCGTGACGCCGGAGCAGCTGCGCGCCCAGCTCTCGCCGAAGGGCGACGCGGAGGCGACGCTCGTGCTCACGCGCGTCGGCGGGGCGCAGCACGTGCTGGTCGTCGAGCCGCTGCGCTGATCCCGCGCGGACCGGGACGCCGCCGGACCGGCGCGCGGCCCGCCGTCCCCCCGTGGAAGCATGGCCCGCATGGTGCTGGACTTCGCCGCCTCCGACCGGTCGAGCGTCGGCCTCGAGTGGGAGCTCGCGCTGGTCGACGCCGACTCCGGCAACCTCCGGCAGGTGGCCCCCGCGGTCATCGAGGCGGTGGCCGACGACGTGCGCCACCGCTACGTCAAGCCCGAGTTCCTGCGGAACACCGTCGAGGTGATCAGCGGTGTGCGGCGCACCGTCCCCGACGCGATCGCGGACCTCGAGCGGGGGATCGCCGCGATCCACGACGCGACCGGCCCGATGCGCGTCGACCTCATGGGCGCGGGCACGCACCCGTTCGCGCACTGGTCGCAGCAGAAGGTCACCGACAAGGAGCGGTACGCCACCGTCGTCGACCGGGCGCAGGTGGTGGGGCGCCAGCAGATCGTCTACGGCGTGCACGCGCACGTGGGCATCGAGGACCGGGCCAAGGTGCTGCCCATCGTGAACTCGCTGCTCGTGTACCTGCCGTACCTTCAGGTGCTGTCGGCGTCGTCGCCGTTCTTCGGGGGCGACGACACCGGGTACGCCTCGATGCGGACGATGATCTTCCAGCAGCTCCCGACAGCGGGGCTGCCGTACCAGTTCGGCGCCTGGGCCGAGCTGGAGCGGTACGTCGCGGACATGCTGCACACCGGCGTCATCGACGACTTCACCGAGGTGCGCTGGGACGTGCGGCCGGCCCCGCACTTCGGCACCGTCGAGGTGCGCATCTGCGACGGCACGTCCAACACCCTCGAGCTGGCCGCGCTCGGCGCGCTGGTGCACTGCCTGGTCGAGCACCTGTCGACGATGCTCGACGAGGGCCGACGCCTGCCCACCCTGCCGCCGTGGTTCGTGCACGAGAACAAGTGGCGCGCCGCCCGCTACGGGACCGACGCGATCATCATCCTCGACGACGCCGGCGAGGAGGAGCTCGTCACGGACGCGCTCCCCCGCCTGCTGGCGACCCTGGAGCCCGTCGCCGAGCGGCTGGGCTGCGCCGCCGAGCTCGACGGCGCGCGCGAGATCGTGCGCGGCGGCGCGTCGTACCAGCGGCAGCGGGCGGTGGCCCGCGCCCACGGCGGCGGGCAGGACGCGCTCGAGGCCGTCGTCGCGTCGCTCGTCGCCGAGCTGCACGCGGGCCGGCCCCTGCCCGCGACGGTGTGACGAGCCGGGAGACCGCGAGCGGACCGGTCCGCCCGTGCTGCAGGTGCGGCCGTCGGGCCTGACTCAGAGCACGCGCAGCGCCCCGACATCGTCTCGCTCACGCCGGGTGAGGGCACGCAGGACGGCGAGCCGGCCGTGCCGCTCGGCGCCAGCGGCGACAAGGAGGTCGATCGCGACCCCCGTCGCAGCGTCGGGCGCGCGCATGTCCGCCCCGACGCTGAGGGCGAGGTCGTCGGTGTGCACGGCCAGCTCGACGCACCGGGTGCGGAGGTACTCGTCGAGGAGCATCTCCTCGCCAGGCCGGTGCAGGATCGCCACGCGGCGGTCGGCAGGCTCCTGCGGGAGCCGGGCGCGCAGCCGGTCGAGCGCCTCCGCGGTGTCGCTCGCCACGGCCCCAGCGCCCGCCAGCGCGGACTCCTGGCTGCGCGCTCGCACGCCACGGTTGAGCGCCGAGCCCGGGTCCGGGGCGTCCACGATGCGGGCGTAGTAGGTCACCGCGGTCGTGGGTTCGATGCCTTGGCCGAGCGGCCCGTCGAGGAACCACTCGACCTGGAGGATGCTGCGCGCCAGGTGGCCGGCGAGCGCGCCGAGCGTCATGCCGTCCAGGATCGATCCTTCGTCCCACGCGCCCGCCACACGTGGGTCGTGCAGCAGGGCAGCGGCCCTGGCGGCCGCCTCGAGGTACGGGGCGCGGACGGCGCCCGGGCTGGTCAGAGGGCTCATCGCGCCGAGTCTGGCACGACACGAACCGAGCATGAGCCTGCGTCCACGGACGGCAGCCTCGTGACAAATCGTGTGTCGCGATCCGAGTGCGGCTACTCCTTCTCGAAGTCCCACACGACAAGCGAGGGCGTGCCGGCGTACGCCGCGCGGGAGGCCGCCTCGACCCACGGCATCATCTCCCAGATGTTCGGCGGCCTCGTCGGGTCCTCGAACGCCGGGTCGGCGGCGGGGTCGAACCCGCCGGTGCCGGCGTCCGGGGCCGCCGTGTACTCGGGGCCGCCGTCGGCATCGTCGGCGCCCCCGCCCGCGTACTCGCGGCAGAACCGGGGCACGAACCCGACCGGCAGCGCCGCCTGCAGGTACTCGCTCGTGGCGTGCCTCCAGTTCGGGATGTACCCGAACTCGCCGTCCGCCCCCTCGACCAGCGGGTAGAGCGGCGAGCCCACGAAGTACCCGCGCGTGTCGGAGACGACCAGGTGCCCGCCGGGCCGCAGCACGCGCGCCAGCTCGGCGAACACCGGCCCCAGGTCCCGCACGTGGCACAGCGCGAGGGTGACGAGGACGAGGTCCGCGGAGGCGTCGGGCACCGGCAGGTGGTGCAGGTCCCCCTCGGCGAACCGAGCCCCGGGGACCTTGGCGCGGGCGATCTCGAGCATGTCGGGCGACGAGTCGACGCCGAGCACGTCGTGCCCCTGCTCGACCAGCCACTCCGCGTGCCGGCCCGTACCGCACGCCGCGTCGATCGCGACACCCCGGGGCAGGCGCTCCATCAGCGGCCGGACGAGCGGCTCCTCCATGCCCCAGAACCCGTTCGGGCCGTCATAGCGGGGCGCCCAGTGCCGGTAGCCGTCCTGGGTGCTGATCGGCGGGACGTCATGACCGTCGAACTTCTCGGCAGCGTCCAGCAGGGCGCGCACGTCCGCGAGCCGGGCCTCGACGAACGCGCGGTCGTGCTCGCCGGCGAACGCCCGCAGCAGCGCCACCCCCTCGAGCCCGACGAGGTAGGCGAGCGGGTGCTGGTAGATGCTCGGGCGCGCGGTGTCCACGCGTCGCGACGCTACCGACGCTCACCGGCCGCGACGAGGCCTTTTCGGGTGGTGCCGGTCGGACGGTGCCGGTCAGACGGTCCCGTCAGACCGTGATGGTGCTCATCGGCATCGACGAGTCGACGGGGAAGTCGAGGGTCGACGGCGCCACGCCGGCGCGGACGACGGCGGAGCCCAGCGCGGCGATCATCGCGCCGTTGTCGGTGCAGTAGCGGATCGGCGGGATGCGCAGGTCGATGCCGGCCTCCGCGCAGCGCGCGGCCGCCATCTCGCGCAGCTGGCTGTTCGCGGAGAAGCCGCCCCCCACGACGAGCGTGTCGACGTCGTGCCGGCGGCACGCGGCGATGGTCTTGGCGGTGAGCACGTCGGCGACGGCGGCGGCGAACGACGCGGCGACGTCGGCCGCCGGCACCTCGCGCCCGGAGTCCACGCAGGCCTCGATCCAGCGCGCCACGGCGGTCTTGAGCCCCGAGAAGGAGAAGTCGTAGGCGTGCTTCTCCTGGTCCTTGGCGGCCGTGAGGCCGCGCGGGAAGCGGATGGCCTCGGGGTCGCCCTCGCGCGCCAGGCGGTCCACGTGCGGGCCGCCCGGGTACGGCAGGCCGAGCAGGCGGCCGACCTTGTCGAACGCCTCCCCCGCCGCGTCGTCGAGGGTGGAGCCGAGCTCGGTCACGCCGGTCGCGACGTCCTCCACGAGCATCAGGGTGCTGTGACCGCCCGAGACGACCAGCGCCATCGTGCGCCCCGTGAACGGCCCGTCCACGAGCTGGTTCACCGCCGCGTGCCCGATGACGTGGTTGACGCCGTAGAGCGGCTTGTCCAGGCCGATCGCGAGCGCCTTCGCGGCCGACGCCCCGATGGTCAGGGGGCCGACGAGCCCGGGCCCCGCGGTGACGGCGATCGCGTCGAGCTCCGACAGGTCGACGTCCGCCTCGCCCAGCGCCCGCGTGATGGTGGGGACCATCGCCTCGAGGTGGGCGCGGCTCGCGACCTCCGGGATGATCCCGCCGTAGCGCGCGTGCTCGTCCATGGAGCTCGCGACGGCGTCGACCAGCAGCTCGTCGCCGCGGACGAGCGCGACGCCCGTCTCGTCGCAGGAGGTCTCGATGCCGAGGACGAGCGGGCCGGAGCCCGCGAGCGATGCAGCCATGCCGACATCTTCCCCCATCACCGCCCCCGGCACGGCCGCGTGACCGGCGTCACGGCGGATCCGGGAATCATGATTCTGCATCGATCGGTTAGGGCAACCATGACCGAGACCCTCACGCACCCGTCCACGTCGCTCGCCGTCGGCGACGACGTGGCGGACCTCCTGTTCCGCGCCGCCCGCACCACCTCGCTCTGGACCGACGAGCCCGTCACCGACGAGCAGCTCACCTCGGCCTGGGACCTCGCCAAGTTCGGCCCGACCGCGATGAACACGCTGCCGCTGCGCGTGCTCGTGCTGCGCTCGGGCGAGGCGCGCGAGCGCCTCGTGACCCACATGGGCGGCAACAACAAGGACCGCGTCGCGAACGCGCCCGTCTCGCTCGTGCTCGCCGCCGACCCGGCGTTCCACCAGCACCTCGACACCCTGTTCCCCGCCTACCCGGGCATGAAGGACCAGCTGGAGCCCGCCGCGGACGTCCGCGAGCAGATGGCCCGCAACAACGCCCTCATCCAGGCCGGCTACCTCATCGTCGGCCTGCGCGCCGCCGGCCTCGCCGCCGGCCCGATGAACGGCATGGACTTCGACGGCGTGGACGCCGAGTTCTTCGCCGAGTCCGGCTGGAAGTCGTTCCTGGTCATCAACGTCGGCCACGCCGAGGGCGAGGGCTCCCCGTACCCGCGCGCCCCGCGTCTGTCCTTCGACGAGGTCGCGCAGGTCCTCTGACCGTCGCGCCCCCGACGCGAACGGCCCGGTCCCCTGGAGGGGGCCGGGCCGTCGTCGTCGGAGCGTGTCGCCGCGGGGTCGCTACGGGCGGTCCCCGACCGCCGCGGGGCGGGTGTCGTCGTTCGACCACTGCGACCACGACCCGGCGTACAGGGCCGCGGGGATGCCGGCGCACGCCAGGGCCGCGATCTCGTGCGCCGCGGTCACGCCGGACCCGCAGTACACGCCCACGGCCAGCACGCCGTCGTCCCCCACGGCGTCCGCCGCGGTCAGGCCGAGGTCGGCGAACCGGGCCTCGAGCGCCTCGTCGTCGAGGAACCTCCCGTCGTCGCCGAGATTGGCCGCGGTCGGCGCGCTGAGCGCGCCGGGGACGTGCCCCGCCCGCGGGTCCACGGGCTCCGTCTCACCGCGGTACCGCTCGGCGGCGCGCGCGTCCAGCAGGGTGCCGGCCTCCGCCAGCTCCGCCGCGTCGTCGGCGTCGAGCACGGGCAGGTGTCCCGGCCGGACCACGAGGTCGCCGGGCGCGCGGGTGACGTCGCCGCTCTCCAGCGCGTAGCCCGCGCGCACCCAGGCCGGCAGGCCGCCGTCCAGGATGCGCACGTCGTGGACGCCGAAGTAGCGCAGCAGCCACCAGGCGCGAGCCGCGGACAGGCCGCCGACGGTGTCGTAGACGACGACGCGCGTCCCCGCCCGCAGGCCCCAGGCCCGTGCGCTGCGCTGGAACGACGACGCAGACGGCAGCGGGTGGCGGCCCTCCTGGGGTGACGCCTCGGCGGCCAGCTCGGACTCCAGGTCCACGTACACGGCGTCGGGCAGGTGGCCCTCGAGGTAGCGCTCGCGGCCGTCGGTCATGCCGAGCGCCCAGCGTACGTCGAGCAGCACGGGCGCCCCGTCCGACGGGTCGGGCCCGGCGCTGAGGCGCAGGTCCGCCGCGAGCTCGGCGACGGACACCAGCACGCGGGCGCGGTGCGTCCCGGCGGCGCTCACGCCGCGCTCCCCAGGTCCAGGCGCATGGTGAAGGCGTCCTTGTCCTCCGGCTGGTAGTACCGCTTGCGCAGCCCGATCCGCTCGAAGCCGAGCCGCTCGTACAGCGCGAGGGCGGGGTCGTTGTCCACGCGCACCTCGAGCAGGACGGCGGTGGCCCGCAGCGTGCGCGCGCGCTCCACGAGCGCCTCGAGGAGCGCCCGCCCGACGCCGTGCCGCTGGTAGCGCGGGTCCACACCGATCGTCATGACCTGCACGACGTCGCCGTCGAACCACAGGCCCGCGTACCCCACCACCGGCTTCGGCCCCGCGCCGTACACGGCCACGGCGTCCGGCCCCGTGGGCTCGGCGACGACGTACCAGCGGCCGAGGCCGGCCAGCTCGTCGGTGAGCATCCCGTAGGTCCACGCCCCGGCGCCGAAGAGCACGCGCTCCAGCTCCAGCACCCGGTCGAAGTCGGTGCTGCGCAGCGGGCGCAGACGGCAGGTCGGCGCGTAGACGTGCTGGACCGTGCGGGGCAGCTCCGGCCGCTCGGGCTGCTCGGCCGTCGGACCACCGACCGTGGGCTGGTCCGTGGTCACGCCGGGCTCCCCGTGGCGGGCACGAGGCGTGCGGGCGCCGGCTCCTGCACGTCGGGGCGGCGCAGGTACAGCGGCTCCGTGGGCAGGTCCTCGCCCGCGGCGCGGCGGGCGAGCGCGAGCCGGGCCAGGACCGCGGCGTCCGGCACGAGCGGTGCGTCCTCGTCGGCCGGCAGGTGCTCCGGGTACAGCGTGGCGCCCTCCCCCACGACGACC
Organism: Isoptericola sp. NPDC060185; assembly: GCF_042728595.1. Classification (NCBI taxonomy): domain Bacteria; kingdom Bacillati; phylum Actinomycetota; class Actinomycetes; order Micrococcales; family Promicromonosporaceae; genus Isoptericola; species Isoptericola sp. NPDC060185. The sequence continues at coordinate 84,525 of NZ_JBHWYY010000003.1, forward strand.
AGCCGCCCGCCGTCGGCGGGCGCGTCCGCGAGCCGGGCGGCGACCTCGACGGCCTTGTCCACGCCGGGTCCCGCCAGCGTCTCGACGACGGGGACGCCGTGCGGGCCCTCGTGCGCGACGACGCGGTAGTGCGCCCAGTAGACCTCCTTGCGGCGGGCGTCGGTCGCGACGAGCACCTCGTCGCCCGGCGTGAGGCCGAGGTCGGCGACCGCCTGCACGGCCACCGCGTCGATGCTCGGTACGCCGAGCACCTCGATGCCCAGGCTCAGGGCGAGGGTGCGCGCGGTGACGAGCCCCACGCGCAGGCCGGTGAACGGGGCGGGCCCGGTGCCGGCGACCACGGCGGTGAGCGCCGAGCGGTCGAGGCCGGCGTCGTCGAGCACCTCGGCGACGAGCGGGCCGAGCGACTCGGCGTGCCGGCGACGCTCGTCGGCCGAGCGCGAGGCGAGCCGGGCGCCCGCCTCGTCGACGAGCGCGACGGCGACGGCTGCGGACGTGTCAAGAGCGAGAACTGCCACGGCCCCAGCCTACGGTTCCCCCGACCGGACCGGGGGACGCGTCGAGCGGCAGGGTCAGCGCGCGGCGAGGGCGGCCAGGTCGACGCCGGACCAGCGCGCGCCGACGCCCCGCAGGGTGGCGTGCCGGGTACCGGCGCCCGGGTCGGTGTCGTCGTCCGCCGGGTCCGGAACGTCGCCGGCCTGCCCGCGCGGACGCTCCAGGTCGATCTCCAGGCGGTCCTCGGTGAGCGCCTCGGCCAGACCGCGGCCCCACTCGACGACCGTCACCGACTCCTCGAGCGAGGAGTCGAGGTCGAGGGCGTCCAGCTCGCCGAGGCTGCCGAGGCGGTAGGCGTCCACGTGCACGAGGGCGGGCCCGCGCGAGCCGTCCTCCCGCGGCAGCGGCGGGTGCTCGCGCGCCACGATGAACGTGGGCGACGCCACCTGGCCCCGCACGCCCAGCGCAGCCCCCAGGCCCTGCGTGAGCGTCGTCTTTCCCGCCCCCAGGTCCCCCGTGAGGATCACCAGGTCCCCCGCCCGGAGCACGTCCGCCAGGGCCGCCCCGAGCGCGCGGGTGGCCTCCGCGTCCGGCAGGTCCGTCTCCGTCCGCACGACGACGTCGCTCACCGCTGCACTTCCTTCCTGGTCGGGGTGTCGAGGCCCGTGTACACGCGCGCGGCGCGCGCCCCGATGCCCGTGACGATCTCGTAGCTGATGGTGCCCGCGGCGCGGGCCCAGTCCTCGGCGTTCGGCCGCGTGATACCGCCGACGACGCCGCGCTCGACGCCGTCCGACTCCCCGAACAGCGTCACGACGTCCCCCGCGCGCTCCGGCGCGCCCGGGCCGAGGTCGAGGACGAACTGGTCCATGCAGACCCGGCCCGCTACCCGCAGCACCCGAGCGTCCCCCGTCCCCGCGGGGCCGCCCCCGCCGACGGCCACCGGCCCGCCGACGCCGAGGTCCCCGCCCGACGCGTGCCGCTGGATGCCGTCCGCGTAGCCCAGGGGCACGACGCCGAGGCGGGTGGCCCGCGGCGTCGTGTAGTGATGCCCGTACGACACGCCGTGGCCGGCCGGCACGTCCTTGACCGTGGCGAGTCGTGCCTGCAGCGTCATCGCGCCCCGCAGCCCGTAGTCGCCCGGCGCGCCGAGCTGCGGCACCGGCGAGTGCCCGTAGACGGCGATGCCGGGCCGCACGAGGTCGTGGTGCAGGCGCGGGTCGGTGAGCACGGCCGCCGAGTTCGCCAGGTGCCGCACCTCCAGGCTCAGCCCGGCGCGCTCGACGCGCCGCACGGCGTCGTCGAAGGCCGCGGCCTGCAGCGCGATCGACGGGTGGCCCGGCTCGTCCGCGCACGCCAGGTGGGACATCACCCCGACGACGCGCAGCACGCCCTCGGCCTCCAGCGCGGCCGCGCGCCGCACGACGTCCGGCAGGTCCGCGGGCGTGATCCCGCTGCGCCCGAGGCCCGTGTCGACCTTGAGGTGCACCCGCGCGGTCTCGCCCGCGGCGCGTGCCCCGGCGGCCACCTCGGCGAGCGCCCAGGGCGCCGCGACGCCCACGTCCACGCCCGCGGCGACCAGCCGGTCGAACGGCGCGCCGGGCGTCGCGAGCCAGGTGAGCACCCGGGCGTCGGCGGGGGTGATCCCGCCGGCGCGCAGCGCGAGCGCCTCGGCGGGCACGGCGGTGCCGAGCCACGTGGCCCCGCCCGTGAGCGCGGCCCGCGCCACCGGCAGCATCCCGTGCCCGTAGCCGTCCGCCTTGACCACGGCCATCACCGCGGCGGTCGGCGCGTGCCCGGCCAGCGCGCGGACGTTGTCGCGCACGGCGGACAGGTCGACGACGGCGCGGGCGAGGGAGTCGTCGGGGAAGGGCAGGTCGGCGGCGGCAGCGCCCGTGGGGGCGGTCGGGACCTCGGAGGGGACCTCGGTGCTCACGGTCACCGATTCTCTCACCGCCCGCCCGGGGTCCCGTCGTCGCCGACGTCCCCGGGCAGCTCCGCGGGCCATTCCGCGAGCCGTCGCCGGGAGCGGAACGCGCGCCGCTCGCCGCTGAGGGGGTCGACGAACGCCAGCGAGCGCGAGAGCAGCTGCAGCGGGCGCGCCGGGTCGTCGGGCGCGTCCTCGCGCAGCCGGGGCCAGAACGTGTCGTGCAGCAGCGGCAGCCCCAGGGACGCCATGTGCAGGCGCAGCTGGTGCGTCTTGCCGGTGCGCGGCTCCAGTCGGTACAGCCCGAGGCCGCGCGCGGCGTCGCGCGCGACGAGCGTCACCCGCGACTCCGCGTTCGGCTCCCCCGGCTCCTGACGGGCCCGCACCACGCCGCGATGCTTGACGATGCGCGAGCGGACCGTCGTCGTGCCGTGGACGTCGAGCTCGCTGCCCGGCGCGGGCAGGGCGGCGACCGCCTCGTACACCTTGCGCACGGCGCGGTCCTGGAACGCCGTCTGGTACGGGCCGCGCGCCTCGGGACGCACGGTGAGCACGAGCACGCCGGCGGTGGGCCGGTCGAGCCGGTGCGCGGGCACCAGCTCGGGCAGGTCGAGGGTGGCGCGCAGGTGCACCAGCACGGTGCGCGTCACCCACCGGCCGCGCGGCATCGTCGCGACGAGGTGCGGCTTGTCCACCACCAGCAGGTCGTCGTCGCGGTGCAGCACCTCGAGCTCCGCGAGCGCCGGGACCTCGGGCTCGTCGGCGGGCGGGTCGCGGTAGAGGTAGAGGAAACCGCGCGGGTCGTACGGCGTGGCGTCGTCGACGACGGCGCCTGCGCCCGTCACCACCTCGCCCGCGGCGAGCTTCTCCCGCAGGCGCGCGGCGTCGCCCGCGTCATGGCCGAACCGCTCCAGCAGGTACTGCGCCGCCGTCGCGTACCGGGCGACGCTGGCCGCGTCGTGGGGCAGCACCAGGCGCGTGGGGTTGAGGCCGTCGCGCACGGGCAGGGGCGGGACGTGCTTGCGCGGGCGGTCCTCGCGCGATCCGGGGGGCACCGGACCATTGTCGCGCGCGGCATGATGGGCCGTATGAGCCTCTACGACATCCCGTTCGAGCGCATGGACGGCACGACGACCACGCTCGCGGAGCACCGCGACGACGTCGTGCTGGTGGTCAACGTCGCCTCGCGGTGCGGGCTCACCCCGCAGTACGAGGCGCTGGAGCGGCTGCAGAAGACGTACGCCGACCGCGGGTTCACCGTGATCGGCTTCCCGTCCAACCAGTTCCTGCAGGAGCTGTCCACCGACGAGAAGATCGCCGAGTTCTGCTCCACCACCTACGGGGTCACCTTCCCCGTGCTCTCCAAGATCCGGGTCAACGGGCGGCACGCGCACCCGCTGTACGCCGAGCTGAAGAAGATGCCCGACGCCGGCGGGCACGACGGACGGATCCGCTGGAACTTCGAGAAGTTCCTCGTGCTGCCGGGCGCCGACGTGCACCGCTTCTCCCCGCAGACCGTGCCCGACGCCCCGGAGATCGTCGCCCTCATCGAGAAGGCGCTGCCCCGCTAGTCGCCCGCCGGGCCCTCCGCGGCGGCCCTCGGGAGCGACGCGAGCAGGGTCTCGAGCGCGTCGGCCACGCGGGCCTGGTCCGCGTGGCTCAGCACGTCGAGCAGCCGCTCCTCGTGGTCGAGCAGCTCTCGCACGACCCGCTCCACCGTCGCGTGCCCGGCGCCCGTCAGCGTGACGGCGACCGCGCGCGGCCCGGTGGACGACGACGACCGGGCCACCAGGCCGGCGGCCTCGGCCCGGGCCACCCGCTGGGAGATCGCCCCCGCCGTGACGAGGCAGCGCGCGGCGAGCTCCCTCGTGGTGAGCGTCCAGGGATCGCCGGCACGCCGCAGCGTGCTCAGCAGGTCCAGCGTGGCCGTGTCGACCCCGAGCCGGGCGAGGGTGCGTCGACGCTCGTCGGCGAGCAGCTTCGCGACGCGCCACAGCGGGGTGATGACACCGATCGACGACGTCGGGACCCCGGGCAGCTCCCGCTCCCACGCCTCGGCGATCCGGGCGGACGCGAGCGAGGCGACGTCGTCCAGCGGGCCGGGTTCCGGGGAGCTCCCGTCGGGAACGGCCATGGGTCCTCCTGTAGGGTTGACGTTTAGGTCTAAACATACGGGAGAGAACCATGCACCGCACCATCCTCGTCACCGGAGGCACAGGTGGCATCGGCCGCGCCGTGGCACGGACCTTCGCCGCCGCGGGAGACGACGTCGTCCTGTCCGGCCGTCGGCCGGGCCCGCTGGCGGACGCCGCCGACGACATCGGGGCGCGCGGGGTCCGCTGCGACCCCGCAGACCCCGTGGACGTCGAGCGACTGGTGGCGGAGATCGGCCGGCCCGTCGACGTGCTCGTGGCCCTGTCCGGCGGCAACACCGACTTCGACGCCCCCGCAGGTCGCGACCCGTCGCTCGCGGAGACCGCCGCGGCGTGGCGGGCGAACCTCGACGCCAACCTGCTGTCGACGGTGCTCGTCGTGACCGCGGTGCTCCGCGAGATGCCGTCCGGCGGTGCCGTCGTCACCGTGGGTTCGATCGGCGCGGAGTACGCCGGCACGTCGTACGGCGTCGCCAAGGCCGCCGTCCAGGCGTGGACCGCGGGCCTGTCCGCCGAGGTGGGCCCGCGCGGCATCACGGCGAACTGCGTGGCGCCCGGCTACGTCGAGGACACGGGCTACTTCAAGAGCCGGCTCACGCCCGAGCGGCGGGACTCCCTCGTCGCCGCGGCGCACGACCGACGTCCGGGCCGCCCGGACGACGTCGCCGCGCTCGTGGCCTACCTCGCCTCCCCGGGCGGCCGCCACGTGACGGGACAGACCCTGCACGTGAACGGGGGCGCGTTCACCACGCGGTGAGTGGCCGTCCCCCCGGCGTCGTCCCCGCGGTGGGCACCCGCAGGTGCAACCAGCGCTCGGTGACCACGTAGCCCAGCGCCTCGTTGGCACGGCGCGAGCCCACGTTGTCCCCGGCGCCGCCGGTGCCGAACAGGGTGTGCCCGGCCTCGGCGAGCGCCAGGACGGCGGCGCCCTTGACGGCGGTCGCCAACCCGCGGCGTCGAGCGGCCGCACGCGTCACCGTGAGGTCGATGTCGACCCGGTCGCCCTCCGGGTACAGCACCGTCGCGGCGTCCAGGCGCCCGTCCGCGGCGAACGCCCCGAACGCCCACCGCTCCCCGGCCGCGAGCGCGGCCGCGAGCGCCGCGGCGTCGGGCACGTCGTGGGAGGTCGCCGCCGTCACCGGGTAGTCCGCGGCGGCCGTGGCATCGAGCGCGACGAGCGCCGCGGCCTCCTCCGGCGCGAGGGCGCGGACCACCCAGCCTGCCGACCGGGCGACCTCGACGGCCGTGCAGCAGGTGGCGAGTACCTCCGCGGTGACGGTGAGGCGCGCGCCCCACGACTCGGACACCACGCGTGCGCCGGCGTCGAGCAGGCGGGCGGCCTCGGGGTCGTCGGAGCGCAGCACCCGTACGGCGTTCTGGTTCGTCGTCATCGGGGCGCAGCGTAGCGGCAGGCACGTGGCCGGCTCACCGGGCGGCGAGCAGCGCCGCGATCTCGGCGGGGACGGCGTCGGCGACGTCGAGGGCGGCCACCGGGCCGCCGGGGTTCGCGCGGTGCGCGGCGCGCCCGTGCACGAGCGCCGCGGCGGCGGCCACCTCGGCCGCGAGCGCCGGGCGCTCGACCACCTCGGCGGACCGGGCAGCAAGCATCGCGCCGAGCACGCCCGCGAGGACGTCGCCCGCTCCCGCGGTCGCGAGCCACGCCGGGCCGTCCGCCTGCGCGTAGGCGACGCCGTGCCCGACGACCACCGTCACCCCGCCCTTGAGGAGCACCGTCGCGCCGGTCAGCTCGTGGGCCCGGCGGGCCCAGCGCAGCGGCTCGGCCTCGACGTCGGCGCGCCGCACGTCCTCGCCTCGGGAGCGCAGCAGCGACGTCAGCTCGCCCGCGTGCGGGGTGAGCACGAACCACGGCGGCGCGACGTCGTCCAGCAGGCCCAGGCCCCCGGCGTCGACGACGGCGGGCACCGGCCCGCCCGCGGTCCCGGCGAGGCGGCCGGCGGCCGCCGCGAGCCCCGCCCGTCCGCGCTCGTGCTGCCCGTCGTCCTGGCCGGTGTCCTCGCCCTCGTGGGCTGCCTCCGGCCCGCCCGGCACGCCCGGCCCGACCACCCACGCCTGCACCCTCCCGGGCGCCGTGACGACCTCGGGGCGCGCGGTCAGCACGCGCCCGGACACCGGCCCCGACCCGCGGTAGCGCACCATGCCCGCGCCCGCCCGCACCGCGGCGCTCGTGGCGAGGACGGCGGCCCCGGGGTAGGTGGCGGTCCCCGCCACCACGCCGACGACGCCCCGCGTGTACTTGTGGTCGGCGGGTCCCGGCACCGGCCACGACCGCGCGACGTCCCCCGGCTCGAGGCGGCGGACCGCGGGTTCACCCGGCAGGCTCAGGCCGAGGTCGACCACGCTGACCTCCCCCGCGAGCGCGGCCCCCGGCGGCAGCAGCAGCCCGGGCTTCGCGGCGCCGAACGTCACGGTCCGGTCCGCCGCGAGCACCGGGCCCGTCACCGCACCGTCGCCCACCCCGACGCCCGACGGCACGTCGACCGCCACCACCCACGGCCGTCCGGGCCCGCTGCCGGCCACCGCCACGAGCGCCCCCACGACGTCGGCGGCGAGGCCTCGCAGGGGGCCGCTGGCGCCGATGCCCACCAGGCCGTCGAGGACGACGTCGGCGCGCGCGGCCTCGTCGGCCATGGCGCCCAGGCGCCCGGGGTCGGCGAACAGCTCGACGACGCGGCCGCCGGCCCGCTCCAGCGCCGCATGCCCGCCCGCGTGGAACCGCTCGGCCACCAGCACCGCCGTGACCGCCAGCCCGCGCCGCGCCAGCACCGCCCCCGCGTGCAGCGCGTCCCCGCCGTTGTTCCCGGCGCCCACCAGCAGCACGACCCGCGCGCCGCGCACCGGACCGCGGCGCGCCGCCACGTCCTGCACGACCTGCGTCGCCAGCGCGAACGACGCCCGCTCCATCAGCGGGACCCCCGCCGCCAGCAGCGGCTCCTCGGCGGCACGGACGGCGGCGGCGGGCCAGGCGGAGATCATGAGACGCATCCTGCCGCGCGTCGCCGAGCCCCGCAGCGTTGCCGCAGGTCGAGGCATAGGCTCGGGGCCATGCGATTCGGACTCTTCATCCCGCAGGGCTGGCGCCACTCGCTCACCGACGTCCCCCCGGAGCAGCACTGGGAGACGATGCTGTCTCTCCTCCACTACGCCGACAACGCCGCGGCCGGGGAGCCGATCCCGGGCGGCCCGTGGGCCTGGGACTCGGTCTGGGTGTACGACCATTTTCACACCGTCCCGGTCCCCAGCACCGAGGCGACGCACGAGGCGTGGACGCTCATGGCGGCGTTCGCGGCCGCGTCCCAGCGGGTGAAGCTGGGGCAGATGTGCACGTGCATGTCGTACCGGAACCCCGCGTATCTGGCGAAGGTCGCCTCCACGGTGGACGCGATCTCCGGCGGCCGGGCCCAGCTGGGCATCGGGGCCGGCTGGTACGAGCACGAGTGGCGGGCGTACGGCTACGGCTTCCCCCGCGCGGGCGAGCGGCTGCGCGCCCTGGACGAGGGCCTGCAGATCATCACGCAGATGTGGCGCACCGGGTCGTCCGGAAGGTTCGACGGCGAGACGTACCAGGTGGACGGCGCGCTCTGCTACCCGCAGCCCTTGCAGCGGCTCGCCGTGGGCGAGGGCGGTGCCGAGGTGCCGTCCATCCCGGTGTGGGTCGCGGGCGGCGGCGAGAAGAAGACCCTGCGGATCGCGGCGCGGTTCGCGCAGTACACCAACTTCGACGGCTCGCCCGAGGGCTTCACGCACAAGTCGTCGGTGCTGGAGCAGCACTGCCGCGACCTGGGCCGCGACTTCGGCGAGATCACCCGCTCGGCCGACTACAACGTGGTCATCGGGGAGAACCAGGCCGAGATCGACGACCGGTTCGCCTGGATCGAGTCCCACTTCCGCAAGTACGCCCCCGGGGAGCGCGGCGAGGGCGAGATCGCGAGCTGGCGCAACGGCCCGCTCGTCGGGACGCCCGAGCAGATCGTCGAGAAGCTGACGGACCTCAAGGCCCGCGGTATGACGTACGCGATCACGTACTTCCCGAACGCTGCGGCCGACCGCGACGGGATCGAGCTGTTCCAGCGGCAGGTCATCCCCGAGCTGCAGGACTGAGCGGTGGGCTCACGGCACGAGCTCGACCTCCCGGACGGTCGGCGGCTGGTCGCGTACGACGACGGTCCGTCGTCCGCCGACGCCGTCGTCTGGCACCACGGGTCGCCCCAGTCGGGCGAGCTGCTCGCACCGGTCGTGTCCGCCGCCCGTGCGCGCGGGCTGCGGGTGGTCTCCGTGGCGCGCGCCGGGTACGGAGGGTCCACCCGCCGTCCCGGGCGCACCGTGGCCCTGGCCGCGGCGGACGTGGCGCACGCCCTGGGCGCCCTCGGCGTGACCCGGTGCGTCGCGGTGGGCGCCTCAGGCGGCGGGCCGCACGCCCTGGCCCTCGCCGCGCTCCGGCCGGACCTGGTGTCCGGCGCGATCACCCTCGCGGGGGTCGCGCCGTACCCCGGGCGCGGCGCCGACGAGCGCTGGTTCGCCGGCATCGCCGACGACGGCGGCCTGCGCGCGGCGCTCGAGGGCCCCGCCGCCCGCGAGCGGCACGCCGAGACGGCCGAGTTCGACGAGTCGAGCTTCACCGCCGACGACTACGCGACGCTCGCGGGGACGTGGGCGTCCCTCGGCGCCGACGCGTCGCGGTCCGGGGAGGCCTGGCCCGGCGGGCAGGTCGACGACGACCTCGCGTTCGTGCAGTCGTGGGGCGTGGCGCTGGCCGACGTCGCGGCCCCGACCCTGGTCGTGCAGGGCGGCGCCGACCGCGTGGTGCCCCGCCACCACGCCGACCTGCTCGTCGAGGCGCTGCCCGCGGCGGAGCTGTGGTTGCGCCCCCGCGCCGGCCACGTCAGCGTGCTCACCGCGCTGCCGGTCACCCTCGACTGGTGGCGGTCCGTCGCCTGACCGTCGTCAGCCCTCCGCCACCACCATGGCGGAGGCGATGCCGGCGTCGTGAGAGATGGACAGGTGCCAGGCCTTCACGCCGAGCTCGTCGGCCCGCGCCTGCACGGTGCCGCGCAGCTCGACCTCGGGCGGCCCCCCGATCACGCGGTGCACGGTGGCGTCGTGCCAGTGCAGGTCGCCGGGGGCGCCCAGCGCCTTGGCGATGGCCTCCTTCGCAGCGAACCGCGCCGCCAGGGACGACGCGGGGAGGTCGCGCTCCGCCTCGGTGAAGAGCTTCTCCCGCAGGCGCGGCACCCGCTCGACGGTCGCCATGAACCGGGCGACGTCCACCACGTCGATGCCCACGCCGATGATCATGCGCCCAGCCTAGGTCCGTCGCGGCCGACGTCGGTGCCGCTCAGCCCGGCGCCCGGACGCCCGCCTCGTCCTGCGGCTCCACGAGGTGGCGCCAGCGGAACCACTTGCGCTCCACCTCCGCCTCGAGGTCGACGTCGAACCGGCGGGCGACGAGCAGCAGCTGCGCCAGCACGTCGGCGAGCTCCGCCCGGAACGCCGCGTCGACCTCGCCGTCGCGCTCGCCGCGGTCCCGCGACCGGCCCGAGCGGGCGAGGTAGGCCTGCGTGAGCTCGCCGACCTCCTCGTGCAGCTTCAGCACGAGCCAGTCGTCGGTGCGCGCGATGCCGAACCGGCGCTCGTACACCCGCGAGATGATCTCGACCTCGTCGCCCAGCTCCGTGAGTTCCACGCCCCCACCCTAGGGACGACGGGCGCCGGCGGGCCCGGTCGGCGTACCGGTCGACCGCCCGAGTTGCGGGACGAACCGGTGACTCGGGCAGAATCGTGCAGGTGGCACCGCAGTCCTCCGACACCGCACCCGGCACCGCACCGCAGCCGCTGGGCGAGCACCTGACCCGGCTCGCGCCGGCGTCGCCGTACGTCGACCTCGATCGCGCGGCGTGGAGCCGCCTGTCGGCGTCGACCCCGCTCCCGCTGACCGACGCCGACGTCGAACGGCTGCGCGGCCTCGGCGACCCGATCGACCTCGCCGAGGTGGACGCCGTGTTCCGGCCCCTGTCGCGGCTGCTGAACCTGTACGTCGCCGCGAGCGCCGGGCTGCACCGCGCCACCTCGACGTTCCTGCACGAGGAGCCGCCCCGCACGCCGTACGTCATCGGCGTCGCGGGCTCGGTGGCGGTCGGCAAGTCGACGACGGCGCGCATCCTGCGCGAGATGATGGCGCGCTGGCCGGACACCCCGCACGTCGAGCTGGTGACGACGGACGGCTTCCTGTACCCGAACGCGGAGCTGCAGCGCCGCGGGATCATGGACCGCAAGGGCTTCCCGGAGTCCTACGACCGGCGGGCGCTCATCCGCTTCCTGTCCCGCGTCAAGGCGGGGCAGGCCGAGGTGCGCGCCCCCGTGTACTCGCACGTCGTGTACGACATCGTGCCGGGCGAGGAGGTCGTGGTCCGCAAGCCCGACGTCCTCATCGTGGAGGGGCTGAACGTGCTGCAGCCGGCGCGCCCGTCGGCCGTCGACGAGTCGACGGTCGCGGTGAGCGACTTCTTCGACTTCTCGATCTACGTCGACGCCCGCACCCGCAACATCCGCCAGTGGTACGTGGAGCGCTTCCTGCAGCTGCGCAGGACGGCGTTCAGCAAGCCGGAGTCCTACTTCCGGCGCTACGCGGACCTGTCGGACTCGGAGGCGACGGAGCGGGCCCTGTCCATCTGGGAGTCGATCAACGCGCCGAACCTGGAGCACAACGTGCTGCCGACGCGCGGGCGGGCCACGCTGGTGCTGACGAAGGGGTCGGACCACTCGGTGCAGCGGGTGCGGCTGCGCAAGCTCTGACGCGCCGCCGCCGACGCCGGACCGTCAGGCGGCGCGGCTGGTCGGCTCGGCCTCGGCGTCGTCGTCCTCGTCGGCGGGCACCGGCACGACCTTCGCGGGGCCGGCGACGCGCTGCACCACCTGGTCCACGACGATGCCGAGCACGATGCCGGCGACCACCCCGGCCACCATCGCGAGCAGCGGGTTGTGGCCGAGCCACGACGCGGCGGCCAGCCCGATGAGCATCGAGTAGATGCCCCACGTGACGGCGGCGATCCCGGAGTAGATCATGAACCGACGGCGCGGGTAGCCCACGGCGCCGGCGGTCATGTTGACGGCGACGCGGCCGATGGGCACGTAGCGGGCGGCGAGGATGAACGACGCGCCGCGGTGGTCGAGCGCGTGCCGCGCCCACTCGACGGCCTTGCGGCCGCGCGCGGAGCGCAGGAAGGCGAAGCGCTCGGTGCCGACGGAGCGGCCGATCTGGTAGGCGATCTGGTCGCCCGTCCACGCGCCGGCGATGGCGAGCGCGAGCACGCCGGGGAGCCACGGCACGCCCTCGGTGTGCGCCAGGACCGTGAGGGTGATGACCACCGACTCGCTGGGGATCGGCGGGAAGAACCCGTCGATCGTCGCGAAGACGTACATGGCCGGGTAGATCCACAGCGACGCGCCCAGGTCGAGGACCCAGCCCTCCAGCTGCGCCAGCATCGTCGACAGGTTCACCAGGTCGGTCCTCGGTTCGTCGGCCGGGAGGAAGGCTCCGGCGGTCGCACGACGCCGGGTGGCGTCACAGGTCCCAGCCTAGGCAGAACCAGGGCACCGGCTGCATAGGGAATTCCCCCGGTTCCACCCTGAGCGCGGAATGTTCACCCCTGGTCCACGAACCCCGGGTCCGCGACCGCCCCGTAGCGCACGAGGTTCTCGTTCGACGTCAGCGTGCGCAGCCGCGCGCGGTCCAGGTAGAGCTCGCCCGCCAGGTGGTCGGTCTCGTGCTGCGCGATGCGCGCCGGCCAGCCCGTCAGGACCTCGTCGATCGGTGCGCCGGTCTCGTCGCGGCCGGTGAGGCGCACGCTGCGGTACCGCGCGACGACGGCCTGCCAGCCGTGCACCGACAGGCACCCCTCGTGGAACGCCGCGCGCTCCGGCTCGCCGTCCGGGCCGGGCACGGGCTCGTACCACGGGTCGACGAGCACGCGGAACGGCAGCGGCGTCCGCTCGCGCGGGTCGTCGGCCGCGGCCCCCGCGTCCTCGACGACGGCGATCGCCAGGCCGAGGCCGATCTGCGGGGCGGCGAGCCCGACGCCGGGCGCGGCGTGCATGGTGCGCCGCATCGCCTCGACGAGGCGCGGCAGCACGTCGCCGAGCTGCCCCGTGTACGGGGCGGCGACGGCGCGCAGCACGGGCGCGCCGGCCTGCACGATCGGGAGGATGCCGGTGCCCGGCCCGCCCGCGGCCGCGTCGGCCCGGTCCAGCAGGTCGACGACGGCGGCGCGCAGCGCCTCGTCGACCGACCCGCCGTGGGCGGGACCGGACGGGCCGGTCGCCGGGCCGGTCACCGGGTCCGTCACAGCGCCAGGCGGTCGCGCACGACGGCGGCGAGCGTGTCCGCCACGCCGTCGGCCTGCTTCTGGCTGGCGGCCTCGACCATCACCCGCACGAGCGGCTCGGTGCCCGACGGGCGCAGCAGCACGCGGCCGGTCTCGCCGAGCAGGGTCTCGGCGCTCTCGACCGCGGCACGCACGCCCTCGTCCTCGGCGGCGCGCGCCTTGTCCACGCCCTTGACGTTGACGAGGGTCTGCGGCAGCCGCGGGACGTCCCCGGCGAGGTCGGCCAGGCGACGCCCGGTCGCCTTCACGCGGGCCGCCAGGTGCAGGGCGGTGAGGACGCCGTCGCCGGTCGTGGCGTGGTCGGCCAGGATGATGTGGCCGGACTGCTCGCCGCCGAGGCCGTAGCCGTGCGCGCGCATCTCCTCGAGCACGTACCGGTCGCCCACGCCCGTCTGGACGGTGGCGATGCCGGCGTCGCGCATCGCGAGCAGCAGGCCCAGGTTGCTCATCACCGTGACGACGAGGGTGTCCGAGGGCAGGCGGCCCTCGTCCTTGAGCGCGCGGGCGAGGATGCCGAGGATCTGGTCGCCGTCGACGAGCACGCCGCCGTGGTCGACCGCGAGGCAGCGGTCCGCGTCGCCGTCGAACGCGACACCGAAGTCGGCCTCCGCGGCCACGACCACGGCCTGCAGCTGCTCGGGGTGCGTGGAGCCGGCCTTCTCGTTGATGTTGCGCCCGTCGGGGCTGGCGTTGATGACGACGACGTCCGCGCCGGCCTCGCGCAGCGCCTCGGGGCCTACCTGGCTCGCGGCGCCGTTGGCCGCGTCGACGGCGATGCGCAGACCCTCCAGGGGGCGCACGTCGGGCGTCGTGCCGATGCTCGCGACGAGGTGCTCCACGTACTGCTCCGCCGCGCTGCCGCTGTCGGAGCGCATGCGCCCGACGTCGGCGCCGATCGGGCGGTCCCACTCCTGGCCGAGGCGTGCCTCGATCTCGTCCTCGACATGGTCGGCCAGCTTGTGGCCGCCGCGGGCGAAGAACTTGATGCCGTTGTCGGGCATGGCGTTGTGCGACGCCGAGATCATCACGCCGAGGTCCATGTCCATCGCCCCGACGAGGTGCGCGAGGGCGGGCGTGGGCAGCACGCCGAGGTTGACCACGTCCACGCCGGAGCTGGCGAGGCCGGCACCCACCGCGGCGGACAGGAACTCCCCCGACGCCCGCGGGTCGCGACCCACGACGGCGCGCGGGCGGTGCCCCGCGAAGTCCCCGGACGTGCCGAGGACGTGCGCCGCCGCGCTCCCGAGCCCGAGGGCCAGGTCGGCGGTGACGTCCCTGTTGGCGAGGCCACGGACCCCGTCGGTGCCGAACAGTCGCACGATGTCTCCTCCTCCGGGCGCGGCGGGAGCTCCGCTCTGGCGCCCACGGCGTCCACGTCCGGACGCCGCACCGATCGTAGCCGGACGTGCGGACGGCCCCGCCGGAGAGTTCCGACGGGGCCGTCCTTGCGCTGACGCTCCTGTCGACAGGAGCGCTCGATCAGCGCTTCGAGTACTGCGGCGCCTTGCGGGCCTTCTTGAGACCGGCCTTCTTGGACTCGACCGCACGCGGGTCACGCGTGAGGTAGCCGGCCTTCTTCAGCGCGGGGCGGTTCGCCTCGGAGTCGATCGCGTTGAGCGCGCGGGCGATGCCCAGGCGCACCGCACCGGCCTGGCCCGAGGGGCCACCACCGGAGATGCGGACGATGACGTCGAAGCGGCCCTCGACCTCGACCAGCTTCAGCGGCGAGTTGACGAGCTGCTGGTGCACCTTGTTCGGGAAGTAGTCCTCGAGGGTGCGACCGTTGATCTTCCACGACCCGGTGCCGGGGACGAGGCGCACGCGCGCCACGGCCTCCTTGCGGCGACCGACAGCGGCGCCGGGAGCGGTGATGGACTGGCCGCCGTCCGCGACGGGCGCGGCGGACTCAGAGGTGTAGGTGCTGGGCGTGTTCTCGTCCAGCTCGGTGTCGACGGTGGTCTCGGCCACAGTGAATCCTTCGCTTTGCATCCGGCAGCGGCTCAGGCCTGCTGCGAAACCTGGGTGATCTCGAACGGCTTGGGCTGCTGCGCCGCGTGCGGGTGCTCCGCGCCGCGGTAGACCTTCAGCTTGCCCAGCTGGTCACGACCGAGGGACGTCTTCGGGAGCATGCCGCGCACGGCCTTCTCCACGGCCCGCTCGGGGTTCTTCTCGAGAAGCTCGCCGTAGTTGACCGAGCGGAGCCCGCCCGGGTAGCCGGAGTGGCGGTAGGCCAGCTTGGTCTCCCGCTTGTTGCCGCTCAGGGCGACCTTGTCCGCGTTGATGATGATGACGAAGTCACCACCGTCGACGTGCGGGGCGAAGGTCGGCTTGTGCTTCCCGCGCAGGAGGGTGGCGACCTGGCTCGCCAGGCGGCCGAGGACGACGTCGGTCGCGTCGACGACGTACCAGTCGCGCTGGACGTCGCCGGGCTTGGGGGTGTACGTACGCACGGTTGCGTCACCTTTTCGTGTTCGGTGTCGTCGGGCGAGAAGCAGCGCCCGATGAGTCAGGTTGTTGTGCGCGGGTGCTCCGGTGGCGTCCTGGCCGGGGCATCGTCGGTGCGAGTGGGCGCGCTGACGACGCGGGACGCCGGAGGCATAGCACAACGACGAGCCAGTTTAGCGGCCGCGCGGTGCCAGGGTCAAAGCGACGCCGGTCACGCCCGCCGGGGATGCGGGGCTCCCCGGCCCGGGGCACCGTGGTGCCCATGACCGACGCGACACCGGGCACGGCCCCGGACCCCGAGACGGGGGCCGAGGGCGACGAGGACCAGCTCTCCAACGAGGACACCCTCGAGGACCCCGACCTCGACGACGTCCTCGACGAGGGGTACTCGCCGCTCGAGCGCTCCCGGTCGAACCACTGGGGCGAGACGGCGTGGGAGGAGTCCGCGGGCGAGCCCCTGGACCGGCGCCTGGCCGAGGAGCAGCCGGACTACTGGGAGGCCGACCCCCTCGACCGCCCGGACACCACCCGCGCCGGCCGGCTGACCGAGGACCGCGACGCGGACCCGGGCGAGGACGGCGGCCGGGACAACGACCTCTACGGCGAGGACGCCGGGATCGACGGCGCGGGAGCCAGCGCGGAGGAGGCCGCCGTGCACTGGGTCGAGGAGCCCTGAGCCCGAGGCGTCAGGAAGCCCCGGGTCCTCCGGGCTCGTCGGCCCCGTCGACCTCGCCCGGGTCCCGCCGCGCACGGACCCTCTCGGCACGGGAGGCGAGCTCGTCGTCCTCCGGGTAGGCGACGCGCTCCAGCACGAGCCCGCGCGCCGCGACGACGCCCGCGGCGGCGGACCGCGACCGGCCCGCCAGGACCGCCGCGGGGTCGCCGACGGGCCGTCGCCCCTCCCCCACGGCCAGGGACATGCCGACCAGCGCCCGCACCATCGAGTGGCAGAACGCGTCCGCCTGCACCGTCGCGACCGCCAGGCCCGCGTCCGGGCCGTCGGTCGGCCGGTCCCACGACAGCTCGGTGAGCTCGCGGATCGTCGTCGCGCCCTCGCGGGGCTTGCAGAAGGACGCGAAGTCGTGCAGGCCGACGAGCGGCTGCATGGCCCGGTGCATCGCCTCGACGTCCAGCGGTCGCCGGTGCCACAGCACCCAGTCCCGGCGCAGCGGGTCGCGCAGGGCCGGGCGGTCCGCCACGCGGTAGGCGTAGCGGCGGTGCAGCGCGGAGAAGCGCGCGTCGAAGCCGTCAGGGGCGGGGGCGGCGCGGTGCACGACGACGTCGGGCGGCAGGACGCCCGCGAGGCGGTCCGCGAGGGCGACACCGGGCTCCCGGTCGGAGCGGCCCGGCATCTCCTCCCAGCGCTCCCGCGGGAGGTCGACGTGCGCGACCTGCCCGCGCGCGTGCACGCCCGCGTCCGTCCGGCCCGCGACGGTCAGGCGCGGCCGGGGCAGGCCGAGCGGCTCCGTGCGCAGGATGGTCGCGAGGGCGTCCTCAAGCGTCCCCTGCACGGTCCGCAGGCGCGGCTGGGCGGCCCAGCCGGCGAAGCGGGTGCCGTCGTAGGCGAGGTCGAGGCGCACCCGCAGGGTGTCGTCGGGAGGTGTCGGCGTGCTCACCGACCCATTGTGGCCGGATGATGTCCGGTGATGGTCGACTCAAGCGCCCCGGCGCACACCCCCGGACCCCGTCCCGACGGCACCCCCGCCGACGTGCTCACCCTCGCCGTCGACTGCGGTGGCGGGGGCATCAAGGCCGCCGTGCTCGACTCCGCGGGCACGGGGCACGCCGCCCCGGTGCGCGTGCCCACGCCCTACCCCCTGCCCCCGCAGCTGCTGCTGGAGACCGTCGCGGACATCGCCGGGCGGCTGCCGACGGCGCACCGGCTGACGCTCGGGATGCCCGGCATGATCCGGCACGGCGTCGTCGTGCACACCCCGCACTACATCACCCGGTCCGGGCCCCGGTCGCGGGTGCTGCCCGAGCTCGTGGAGGCCTGGGCCAGCTTCGACGTCCGCGGCGCCCTCGCGCGCCGCCTCGGGATGCCCGCGCTGGTGCTCAACGACGCCGAGGTGCACGGCGCGGGTGTCGTGGCGGGGTCGGGGGTGGAGCTCGTGCTCACGCTCGGCACCGGGCTCGGGTCCGCGCTGTTCGACGGCGGCCGCCTCGCCCCGCACCTCGAGTGGTCGCACGCGCCGTTCCGCCGGGGCGCGACCTACGACCAGTACATCGGCGAGCCGGAGCGCCGGCGCCTCGGCGACGGCCTGTGGTCGCGCCGCGTCGTCACGATGGTCGACGGGCTACGCCCGGTGTTCCGTTGGGACCGGCTCTACCTCGGCGGCGGCAACTCCCGGCGCATCACGCCCACCGCCCTGGACCGCCTGGGCGACGACGTCGTCGTCGTCCCGAACTCCGCGGCCCTCGTCGGGGGCGCCCGCGCCTGGGACCTCCCGCCCGCCTGACGCGCGAGCGGCCTCCCCCGCCGCCTCCAGCACCGCCCGGGAGAACGCCACGGGCGCGTCGAGGCTCACGAGGTGCCGTGCGTGCGGCACGACGACCAGGCGCACGGGGGCCCCGCCCGCCCGCGCTGCCGCGACGAACGCCCGTTCCTGCGTCCGGAAGTGGTCGTAGCGGCCGTTGACGACCCAGACCGGGCTGTCCGTCGCGGCCAACGCGGCCAGGGAGTCCACCGGGGCCAGCTCGCGCAGCACGTCGCTCATGACCTCGAGCGCGAAGCCGCCCGCCGCCATGTCCTGCGCGCTCTCCGCGTCGAGGGCGAGACGGACGAGGGAGCCGTTGAGGCCCGCCCCGCTGTCGGGCCAGCGCTCGATCCACCGGGCCAGCGACAGCCACGCCGGGCGGACCTGCGACGACGTGACGGTGCTGCACGACGCCGCCAGGAGGCCGGCGCTCTGCTCGGGGTGGCGCGCACGGTGCTCGATCGCGACGTACCCGCCGAGGGAGAGCCCGACGACGAGCGCCCGCCCCCCGACGGCGTCGGCGGCGTCCCGCACCGCACCGACCGCGCCGTCGAGCGTGAACCGCTCGCCGCGCCGCGTGCCGTGCCCCGGCAGGTCGATCGCGACGGCCGGGACGCCCGCGGCGGCGAGGGCCTCGAGCTGGCGCCGCCACATCGTGCGCGAGGTCCGCGAGCCGTGGACGAGGACGACAGGCACGCCGGCTGCTCCCATCACCCCACCGTAGCCACGCCGGTCCCCCGGGGACGACGAAGCCCCGCGCCACCCGGAGGTGGCGCGGGGCTGCGTCGTGCGCTCAGCGAGAGCTAGGGCACCTGGATCAGGCGTCCTTCGACTCCTCGGCCGGGGCCTCGGTGGCCTCGGCGGGGGCGTCGGTCGCCTCGACGGCGGCCTCGTCCTCGACCTTGGCGGGCTTCTCGTCGGCCTTGGCGGCCTTCTCGGCGGCCTTCGTGGCCTCCTTGACGACAGCCTGCTTCGGGCTCACGGGCTCGGTGACGAGCTCGATGACCGCCATGGGCGCGTTGTCGCCCTTGCGGTTGCCGATCTTGGTGATGCGCGTGTAGCCACCGTTGCGCTCGGCCATGGCCGGGGCGATCTCGGTGAACAGCGTGTGCACCACGGACTTGTCGCGGACGACGGTCAGCACCCGGCGACGGGCGTGCAGGTCACCGCGCTTGGCGAAGGTGATGAGGCGCTCGGCCAGGGGGCGCAGGCGCTTCGCCTTCGTCTCCGTGGTGGTGATGCGGCCGTGCTCGAAGAGCGACGTCGACAGGTTCGCGAGGATCAGTCGCTCGTGAGCCGGGCTGCCACCGAGCCGCGGACCCTTGGTGGGGGTAGGCATTTCTGGTTCTCCTTGAGGGTGGTTCCGCGCCGCGCGGCCCGGTCAGGTCGAGCGGGCTGCTGCGGGCGCGGAGACGTCAGTACGACTGCTCGTCGGTGTACGTGGCCTCGTCGTCCCCACCGCTGAAGTACGCGGCGCTGGACGGGTCGAAGTCGAGCGGCGAGTCCTTCAGCGAGAGGCCCAGCTCGGCGAGCTTCTCCTTGACCTCGTTGATGGACTTCGCACCGAAGTTGCGGATGTCGAGCAGGTCGGCCTCGCTGCGCGCCACGAGCTCACCCACCTGGTGGATGCCCTCGCGCTTGAGGCAGTTGTACGAGCGGATCGTGAGGTTGAGCTCCTCGATCGGCAGCGCCAGGTCCGCGGCCAGCGCGGAGTCCGTCGGCGACGGGCCGATCTCGATGCCCTCGGCCTCGACGTTCAGCTCGCGGGCGAGACCGAAGAGCTCGACGAGCGTCTTGCCGGCCGAGGCGAGCGCGTCGCGCGGGGCGATCGCGGCCTTCGTCTCGACGTCGACGATCAGCTTGTCGAAGTCCGTGCGCTGCTCGACACGGGTGGCCTCGACCTTGTACGTGACCTTGAGGACCGGCGAGTAGATCGAGTCGACGGGGATCCGACCGATCTCGGCCTCGTCGTTCTTGTTCTGCGCGGCGGACACGTAGCCACGGCCGCGCTCGACGGTGAGCTCGATCTCGAGCTTGCCCTTGTCGTTGAGCGTGGCGACGTGCAGGTCGGGGTTGTGCACCTCGACGCCCGCCGGCGGGACGATGTCCGCGGCGGTGACCACGCCCGCGCCCGTCTTGCGCAGGTACATCACGACGGGCTCGTCGTTCTCCGAGGAGACGACGAGGTTCTTGATGTTGAGGATGATCTCGGTGACGTCCTCCTTCACACCCGGCACGGTGGAGAACTCGTGGAGCACCCCGTCGATGCGGATGGAGGTGACGGCCGCGCCCGGGATGGACGACAGGAGGGTCCGGCGCAGGGAGTTGCCGAGCGTGTAGCCGAAGCCAGGCTCGAGCGGCTCGATGGAGAAGCGCGAACGGTACTCCGAGATGACCTCTTCGGTCAGGGAGGGGCGCTGTGCGATCAGCACGGTCAGGTCCTTTCAGTGTGCGTCCGCCATATGACGCATCACGGATCCGCGAGAGCTCGCGGCCCCGGGGCGGGACTCGGTCCACCCGCCCGGGCAGGCTGCGGCGTCGTACGGGGCCCGGGGCCGATCACTCGGCCCCGGGCCTCGACGACGTCGGGAAAGTCAGACGCGGCGACGCTTCGGGGGGCGGCAGCCGTTGTGCGCCTGGGGCGTCACGTCCTGGATCGAGCCGACCTCGAGGCCGGTCGCCTGCAGGGAGCGGATGGCGGTCTCACGACCGGAACCCGGGCCCTTGACGAAGACGTCGACCTTCTTGACGCCGTGCTCCTGGGCGCGGCGGGCGGCCGACTCGGCGGCGAGCTGCGCGGCGTACGGCGTGGACTTGCGGGAGCCCTTGAAGCCGACGTGGCCGGCGGACGCCCACGAGATCACGGCGCCCGACGGGTCCGTGATCGAGACGATCGTGTTGTTGAAGGTGCTCTTGATGTGCGCCTGGCCGAGCGGGACGTTCTTCTTGTCCTTGCGGCGCGGCTTGCGCGCGGCCGTGGCACGAGTCTTGGGAGGCATGTGTTCTCTGATCTCCTGGTCTGATCGGACCGGGGCGGTTCAGCTCGGGGAGCCGACCGCACCACGGACTGCTATCAGCGGGCCTTCTTCTTGCCCGCCACGGTGCGCTTCGGACCCTTGCGGGTACGCGCGTTGGTCTTGGTGCGCTGACCGCGCACCGGGAGGCCGCGGCGGTGGCGCAGGCCCTGGTAGGTGCCGATCTCGACCTTGCGGCGGATGTCGGCGGCGACCTCGCGGCGCAGGTCGCCCTCGAGCTGGAAGTTGCCCTCCAGGTAGTCGCGCAGGGCGACGAGCTGGTCGTCACCGAGGTCCTTGACCCGCAGGTCCGGGTTGATCCCGGTCGCGGCCAGCGTCTGCTGGGCGCGGGTACGGCCGACGCCGTAGATGTACGTGAGCGCAACCTCGAGCCGCTTCTCGCGGGGGAGGTCGACGCCGATCAGACGTGCCATGTGCCTTCCGGCTCCTGTACTTCGTCCAGAGGTCTGCCGCACCGCCCTCCCGCAGACTGCGGGCCCCGGCCCCTGGACCGAGGGTTCCCCTCGCCCGTGTCCCGGGAGCTTCGCTCCGGGAGAGGGTCGAGGTTCGTGGTGGTGCGCTGTTGCCGACGGCGAGCGCGTGCCGTCAGCGGGTGGCTGCGATCAGCCCTGGCGCTGCTTGTGGCGCAGGTTCTCGCAGATCACCATGACGCGACCGTGCCGGCGGATCACCTTGCACTTGTCGCAGATCTTCTTGACGCTCGGCTTGACCTTCATCTGTGTTCCTCCGCCGCCGCACGCGCGCCGGCAGGTGCCGGCGCCCCAGACGGCGCTCGATGGGGTGGTGGTTACTTGTAGCGGTAGACGATCCGACCGCGGGACAGGTCGTACGGGCTGAGCTCGACCACGACACGGTCCTCCGGGAGGATCCGGATGTAGTGCTGACGCATCTTGCCCGAGATGTGCGCGAGGACCTTGTGGCCGTTCGCGAGCTCCACACGGAACATCGCGTTCGGCAGGGCCTCGACCACGCTGCCCTCGATCTCGATGACGCCGTCCTTCTTTGCCATGTCCTCCGCTAACTCTCGTCTGGCCCCGGGCGCCCGTCAGCAACGTGACGGAGGTCCGGATGTCGTGCGTGCCGCCTGCTCACCCTCGTCCCGACCGACCGACGTTCACGCCGGTGCGATGCTGGTCTGCAGCGCCAGAGTGAGGGGCTGCATCGAGGAACTGCCGAACGGACTACACCCGACAGAACATCGTACCTGATCGCACCAGTGGCTGCGAACGCGGTCCGGGAGGTGGTGGGTCACAGGGTGGTGGGTCACACCTCGAGGCTCACGGGCTCGACCTCGAACGGCGCGAGGCCGGCCCGGCCCCCGTCGACCGCGGTCAGGACGCTGATGCCGTCCTCCAGGAGGGCGACGGTGTGCTCCCAGTGCGCGGCCCGCGAGCCGTCCTCGGTCACGACCGTCCAGTCGTCCTCGAGCACGCGCGTCGCCCCGCTCCCCCGCGTCACCATCGGCTCCACCGCCAGGCACATGCCCGGGCGGAGCCGCGGCCCGCGGTCCGAGGTGCGGAAGTTCACGATGTCCGGCGGCTGGTGCATCGCGGTGCCGATGCCATGCCCGACGTAGTCCTCGACGATGCCGTACTCCACGCCCGAGGCCCCGCCCGCCAGCTCGACGGCGGTCTCGACCGCCGTCCCGACGTCGTTGAGCTTCTTGCCGCCCGCCAGGGCGGCGATCCCGGCCCACATCGCGGTCCGCGTGGCGCGGACCAGGTCGAGGTCGGCGGCGTCGACCCCGGCGGCGTCCGCCGGGGCGTCGACGTCGAGGGCGCCGTCCGGGCCGAGCACCAGGCTCAGCGCGGAGTCGCCGTGCCAGCCGTCCACGATCGCGCCGCAGTCGACCGAGACGACGTCCCCGACCTCCAGGACGCGCGCACCCGGGATGCCGTGGATGACCTCGTCGCCGACGGACACGCAGATCGTCGCCGGGTAGCCCTGGTAGCCGAGGAACGAGGGCGTGGCCCCCGCGTCGGCGATGGCGCGCGCGGCGACCTCGTCGAGGTCGGCCGTCGTCATGCCGGGCCGGGCGGCCGCGCGCACGGCGTCCAGCGCCGACGCGACGACCAGGCCGGCGCGCCGCATGACGCGCACCTGCTCGAGCGTCTTGAGCTCGACGCGCTCGCGCGAACCGAAGATCATGGCGGGTGGGACCTCAGCCGAGCTCGGCGGCCAGCGCCTGGACGATGCGCTCGGTGACCTCGGAGACCTCGCCGATGCCGTCCACCTGGGCCAGCAGCCCGCGCTCCGAGTAGGCCGCCGTGAGGGGCGCCGTCTGCTCGTCGTAGATGTCGAGGCGGCGCGCGATGGCGTCCGGGGTGTCGTCGTCGCGGCCCTCGATCTCGGCGCGCTTGGCGATCCGGGCCAGGAGCTCGTCGCGCGCGGCGGTGAGCTCGATGACGCCGTCCAGCTCCCAGCCCAGGTCGGCGAGGATCGCGTCGAGCGCCTCGACCTGGTGGGCGTTGCGCGGGTAGCCGTCGAGCAGGAACCCGGCCTTCACGTCGTCCTCGCCGAGGCGGGAGCGCACCATCTGGTCGGTGACCTCGTCCGGGACGAGCTCGCCCTTGGCGCTGTACTCCTGCGCGAGCTTGCCCAGGTCCGTGCCGCCCTTGATGTTGGCGCGGAAGATGTCGCCCGTCGAGATGGCGGGGATGCCGAACAGCTCGGCGAGGCGCGCGGCCTGCGTGCCCTTGCCCGCGCCCTGCGGCCCCATGATCACCAGGCGCGTCACCCGCGCCTCGGCGCTGGGGGCGCCGTGGAGCTCGCGGCGGGTGGTCGGCGTGGCACCGGTGGTGCCGCCTTCGTTCGTCTCGGTCAACGGAGGAACCCTTCGTAATGACGCTGCTGGAGCTGGGAGTCGATCTGCTTCACGGTCTCGAGACCCACACCGACGATGATCAGGATCGAGGTACCGCCGAACGGGATGTTCGTGGTGACCCCCAGCACGACGAGCACGATCGTGGGGATCAGCGCCACGATCGCGAGGTAGATGGAGCCCGCGGACGTGATGCGCGTGATCACGTAGTCCAGGTACTCGGCCGTGGGCCGGCCGGCGCGGATGCCCGGGATGAAGCCGCCGTACTTCTTCATGTTGTCCGCGACCTCGTCCGGGTTGAACGTGATCGACGTGTAGAAGAACGCGAAGAAGATGACCATCAGCACGTACAGCACGATGTACAGCGGGTCGGACTGCTGGACCAGGTTGTTGGAGATCCACACCACCCAGCCCGCGCTCTGGTCGCCGAACTGCGCGAGCAGCCCGGGGATCGCGAGGATCGACGCCGCGAAGATGACCGGGATGACGCCGGCCATGTTGATCTTGATCGGGATGTAGGTGCTGGTGCCGCCATACATGCGGCGGCCCACCATGCGCTTCGCGTACTGCACCGGGATGCGGCGCTGCGACTGCTCGACGAAGACGACGAGGCCGACCACGATCACGATCACCGCGATCATCACGATGAAGTTCAGCGGGCCGTTGGAGCCGCCGGCGATCGACCACAGGGCGGACGGGAAGTTCGCCGCGATCGAGGTGAAGATCAGCAGCGACATGCCGTTGCCGACGCCGCGCTCGGTGATCATCTCGCCCAGCCACATGACCAGGCCCGTACCGGCCGTCATCGTGATGACCATCAGCGTGGCCGTCATGAAGCTGTCGTCGGCGATGACGTCGACGCCGCAGCCCGGGAACAGCATCCCCGTGCGGGCGGTCGTGATGATCGTCGTCGACTGCAGGATCGCGAGCGCGATGGTCAGGTAGCGCGTGTACTGCGTGAGCTTCGACTGCCCCGACTGGCCCTCCTTGTGCAGGGCCTCGAAGCGAGGGATGACCACGCGCAGCAGCTGCACGATGATGCTCGCGGTGATGTACGGCATGATGCCGAGCGCGAAGATCGAGAGCTGCAGCAGCGCGCCGCCGCTGAAGACGTTGACGAGCCCGAGCAGCGACGTGCTGCCCTCGAGGGCTGCCACGCACTGCTGCACGTTGCCGTAGTCGACACCGGGTGTGGGCACGAGGGACCCCACCCGGAAGAGCGCCATGATCGCGATCGTGAACAGCAGCTTGCGCCGCAGGTCCGGTGTCCGGAAAGCCCGGCCGAATGCGCTGAGCACCTATCCTCCTGGCCCGCCGCGGCGGGTTGTCGTGTCGCCGGGGACCGGCGAGGTGTGGCGCGAACTCCCGACGCCGCGGCCCGGGGGCCACGTCGCCGTCACGCCGACTCGGTCATGGTCCGGCCGGGGAGCCCCCGACCTCGTCGGCACCCTGAGCGGGTGCGCGGCGCGGACCGTGACGGATTCTACGTGCCCGGGACGAGTGATCCAGACCACACGCCGCCCCGGCGGCCTCGCGGCCGCGCACGCCGAGAGCACACAGGGCCGGCAGCGCGTGTGCGCCGCCGGCCCTGTGAGCGGATGTCAGTCCTCGGAGACCGTGCCGCCGGCCGCCAGGATCTTGTCCTTGGCGGAGCCGGAGACGCGGTCGACCGTGACGTCCAGCTTGACGGTGATCTCGCCCGTGCCGAGCACCTTCACCGGCTGACCCTTGCGGACCGCGCCCTTGGCGACGAGGCCCTCGACGGTGACGGAGCCACCCTCGGGGTACAGCGCGGCGAGCTTGTCCAGGTTGACGACCTGGTACTCGACGCGGAACGGGTTCTTGAACCCGCGCAGCTTCGGGAGGCGCATGTGCAGAGGCATCTGCCCACCCTCGAAGCGTGCGGGAACCTGGTAGCGAGCCTTCGTGCCCTTGGTACCGCGACCCGCCGTCTTGCCCTTCGACGCCTCACCGCGACCCACACGGGTCTTCGCGGTCTTGGCGCCCTCGGCCGGACGCAGGTGGTGGACCTTGAGCGGCTGCACCTTCTCGGTGTTGTCGGCCATGATCACTCGACCTCCTCGACGGTGACGAGGTGCGCCACCGTGGTGACCATGCCACGGATCTCCGGACGGTCCTCCTTCACGGCGGTGTCGCCGATCCGCTTGAGGCCGAGGGTCCGCAGCGTGTCACGCTGGTTCTGCTTGCCGCCGATGGCGGACTTGACCTGGGTGACCTTCAGACGAGGCATCACGCACCCACCTTCTCGTCCGCCTTGGCCGCCTTGGCGGCGAGGCCGGCAGCCTGCGCACGCAGGAGCGCGGCCGGGGCCACGTCCTCGAGCGGCAGGCCACGACGAGCGGCCACGGCCGCCGGCTCCTCGAGGCCCTTGAGGGCCGCGACGGTGGCGTGCACGATGTTGATCGAGTTGGACGAGCCGAGCGACTTGCTCAGCACGTCGTGGATGCCGGCGCACTCCAGCACGGCGCGCACCGGACCACCGGCGATCACACCGGTACCCGGCGAGGCCGGACGCAGGAACACGACGCCGGCGGCCTCCTCACCCTGGACGGGGTGCGGGATGGTGCCCTGGATGCGGGGGACGCGGAAGAAGTTCTTCTTCGCCTCCTCGACACCCTTGGCGATCGCCGCGGGCACCTCCTTGGCCTTGCCGTAGCCGACACCGACGGTGCCGTCGCCGTCGCCCACCACGACCAGCGCGGTGAAGCTGAAGCGACGACCACCCTTGACGACCTTCGAGACGCGGTTGATCGTCACCACGCGCTCGACGAAGGCGTTCTTGTCGGCCGCGTCGCGGCCGCCGCCCCGGCGGTCGTCGCGACGGCCGCCGCCACGGCGCCCGTCGTTCTTGTTGGACTCGTTGGCGCCCTGGGGGGCGCCGGTGCGCTGCCCTGCAGCCATCAGAGGATCCTCATCTTCCGTGCGAAATCGCGGACGTCGGCCATCACAGCTCCAGCCCCGCTTCCCGGGCGCCGTCGGCGACCGCAGCCACCCGGCCGTGGTACTTGTTGCCACCGCGGTCGAAGACCACGGTGTCGACCCCGGCGGCCTTGGCACGCGCGGCGACGAGCTCGCCGACCTTGCGGGCCTTCGCGGTCTTGTCGCCGTCGAGGGCGCGCAGGTCCGCCTCGAGGGTCGAGGCGGAGGCGACGGTCTTGCCGACCGTGTCGTCCACGACCTGCGCCACCATGTGGCGCGAGGAGCGGGTCACGACGAGGCGCGGACGCGTCGCGGTGCCCTTGATCTTCTTGCGCAGGCGCAGGTGACGGCGCTGACGAGCGACGGCCTTGCCCTTGCCCAGAACCTTGAGAGCCATCACTTACCAGCCTTTCCGACCTTGCGGCGGACGACCTCGCCGGCGTAGCGCACGCCCTTGCCCTTGTAGGGCTCGGGCTTGCGGATCTTGCGGATGTTCGCTGCGACCTCGCCGACCTGCTGCTTGTCGATACCCGCGACCGAGAACTTGGTCGGGCTCTCGACCGAGAAGGTGATGCCCTCCGGCGCCGTGACGGTCACCGGGTGCGAGAAGCCGAGGGCGAACTCGAGGCTCTGACCCTTGGCGGCCACGCGGTAACCGGTGCCGACGATCTCGAGCTTCTTCTCGTAGCCCTCGGTGACACCGGTGACGATGTTCGCGAGGAGGGTGCGCGTGAGGCCGTGCAGCGCACGGGACTTGCGCTCGTCGTCCGGGCGCGACACCACGAGGGTGCCGGCGTCCTGAGCGACCGTGATGGGGGTGGGCACCGTGTGCTCCAGGGTCCCCTTCGGGCCCTTGACGGTCACGAGCGCACCGCTGATGGTGACGTCCACGCCGGCCGGGACCGGAACGGGGAGCTTGCCGATTCGAGACATGGCGATTCTCCTTTCCGGATTACCAGACGTAGGCGAGGACTTCGCCGCCGACGCCCTTGGCCTGGGCCTGACGGTCGGTCAGCAGGCCGGAGGACGTGGACAGGATCGCCACGCCGAGGCCGCCGAGGACCTGAGGCAGGTTGGTGGACTTCGCGTAGACGCGGAGACCGGGCTTCGAGACGCGGCGGACGCCGGTGAGGGCGCGCTCGCGGCTCGGGCCGTACTTGAGCGTGAGGGTGAGGGTCTTGCCGACCTTCGCGTCCTCGACGGTCCAGCCGGAGATGTAACCCTGCGCCTGCAGGATCTCCGCGATGTTCGACTTCAGCTTCGAGTGCGGCATGGTGACCGTCTCGTGGTGCGCCGAGTTCGCGTTACGCAGACGCGTGAGCATGTCTGCGATGGGGTCTGTCATGGTCATTGGGCTCCAGCCCTTCCTCGCCGGGGTATCCGGGCGGTACCGCGGTACCGCCCGGACCTACGGCGTAGTGGTTTTACCAGCTGCTCTTGGTGACGCCGGGGAGCTCGCCGCGGTGGGCCATCTCCCGCAGGCAGATCCGGCACAGGCCGAACTTGCGGTAGACCGAGTGCGGACGGCCGCAGCGCTGGCACCGGGTGTAGGCGCGGACGGCGAACTTCGGCTTGGCGTTCGCCTTGTTGATCAGGGCCTTCTTCGCCATGTCAGTTCTCCTTGAAGGGGAAGCCGAGACGGCGCAGCAGGGAGCGGCCCTCGTCATCGGTCGTCGCCGTGGTCACGACCGTGATGTCCATGCCGCGGACGCGGTCGATCTTGTCCTGGTCGATCTCGTGGAACATCGACTGCTCCGTGAGACCGAAGGTGTAGTTGCCGTGCCCGTCGAACTGCTTCGGGCTCAGGCCGCGGAAGTCGCGGATACGCGGCAGCGCGATCGACAGCAGGCGGTCGAGGAACTCCCACATCCGGTCGCCGCGCAGCGTGACGTGCGCGCCGATCGGCATGCCCTCACGCAGCTTGAACTGCGCGATGGACTTCTTCGCCCGCGTCACCTGGGGCTTCTGCCCGGTGATCGCGGTGAGGTCGCGGATCGCGCCCTCGATGAGCTTGGAGTCCTTCGCCGCGTCACCGACACCCATGTTCACGACGATCTTGGTCAGACCGGAGACCTGGTGCAGGTTCTGGTGGCCGAACTCCTCGCGCAGGGCCGCGACGATCTCCTCGCGGTACTTCTGCTTGAGGCGCGGGGTGGCCGGGGCCTCGAGAGTGGTCTCGGTCATCAGATGTCCTTCCCGGAACGCTTGGCGACGCGCACGCGGACGGTGCGGGTACGGCCGTCGCGCTCGACCTGCTCGGTGCGGAACCCGACGCGCGTGCCCTTCTTGGTCTCCGGGTCGACGATCATCACGTTCGAGACGTGGATCGGCGCCTCGACGGTCTCGATGCCACCCGTGCGGGTGCCGCGAGCCGTCTGGCCGGCCTTGACGTGCTTGGTGACGCGCTGCACGCCCTCGACCACGATGCGGTCGGAGTCCTTGAGGACCTCGAGCACACGGCCCGTCTTGCCCTTGTCGCGACCGGCGATGACGATCACCTGGTCGCCCTTCTTGATCTTCGCCATGGTCAGAGCACCTCCGGCGCCAGCGAGACGATCTTCATGAACCGCTTGTCGCGCAGCTCGCGCCCGACCGGGCCGAAGATGCGGGTGCCGCGGGGCTCGCCGTCGTTCTTGAGGATGACGGCGGCGTTCTCGTCGAACTTGATGTAGGAACCGTCCGGACGACGGCGCTCCTTGGCGGTCCGGACGACGACGGCCTTGACCACGTCGCCCTTCTTCACGTTGCCGCCGGGGATCGCGTCCTTGACGGTGGCGACGATCGTGTCGCCGATACCGGCGTAGCGACGGCCGGATCCACCGAGAACACGGATGCAGAGAATCTCCTTGGCACCCGTGTTGTCGGCGACCCGCAGTCGCGACTCCTGCTGGATCATCGATTGATCTCCTGTCGTCGAGCTGGTTCTCGTCCCGAGAGATCCCGGGCGAGCCTTGCCGAACGGATAGTTGCTGTGGTGGTCGGGACGGGCCGCATACGTGTGTCACGGCCCGCCCCGGCCGAAGGTCTCAGAAGACCTTCTGGATCACTTGGCCTTCTCGAGGATCTCCGTCAGGCGCCACCGCTTGGTCGCGGACAGCGGACGGGTCTCCATGATCTCGACCAGGTCGCCGATACCGGCGGAGTTCTGCTCGTCGTGCGCCTTCACCTTGGTGGTGGTGCGCAGGACCTTGCCGTACAGCGGGTGCTTCTTGCGGTCCTCGACCTCGACGACGATGGTCTTGTCCATCTTGTCGCTGACGACGTAGCCGCGACGCACCTTGCGCGTACCGCGCTCGGTCGCCTCAGCGGCCACCGCGTTGGTGTTCTCGCTCATCGATGCCTCACTCACTCACGCTCGGGGCCGTGCGGATACCGAGCTCGCGCTCGTGCAGGACCGTGTAGATCCGCGCGATGTCGCGCTTGACGGCCTTGATCCGACCGTGGGACTCCAGCTGGCCGGTGGCCGACTGGAAGCGGAGGTTGAACAGCTCCTCCTTGGCCTTCTTCAGCTCGGCGACGAGCTTCTCGTCGTCGAAGCCATCGAGGTCAGCGGGGGCCAGGCCCTTGGTTCCGACTGCCATCAGTTAGCACCACCCTCGCGCACCACGAAACGGCACTTCATCGGGAGCTTGTGGATCGCGCGGCGCATGGCCTCACGGGCCAGCTCCTCGTCGACACCCGCCAGCTCGAAGACGATCCGGCCGGGCTTGACGTTGGCGACCCACCACTCGGGCGAACCCTTACCGGAGCCCATGCGGGTCTCGGCGGGCTTCTTGGTCAGGGGACGGTCCGGGTAGATGTTGATCCAGACCTTGCCGCCACGCTTGATGTGGCGGGTCATCGCGATACGAGCAGCCTCGATCTGGCGGTTGGTGACGTAGGCCGGCTCGAGAGCCTGGATGCCGAAGTCGCCGAACGCGATCGTGGTGCCACCCTTGGCCGCGCCGGAGCGCTTGGGGTGGTGCTGCTTGCGGTGCTTGAGCCTGCGGGGGATCAGCATGACTCAGGCCTCCGTTCCGGACTCGGGGGCCGCAGCCTGCTCCGTCGCCGGGGCCGCGTCGGACGCGGGGGCGTTCTCGGCGGCCGGCTGGGCCTGACGCTCGGGGCGACGACCGCCACCGCGGCGCTCCCCACGCTCCGGACCACGGCCACGACCCTGACGGGGCGCGGCGGCGGCCTGCTGCGCGGCGAACTCCTTCTCGGTGATGTCGCCCTTGTAGATCCACACCTTCACGCCGATGCGGCCGAAGGTGGTGCGGGCCTCGTAGAAGCCGTAGTCGATGTTCGCGCGCAGCGTGTGCAGCGGCACACGACCCTCGCGGTAGAACTCCGACCGGCTCATCTCGGCGCCGCCGAGGCGGCCGGAGACCTGCACGCGGATGCCCTTGGCACCGGCCCGCTGGGCGGACTGGATGCCCTTGCGCATGGCGCGGCGGAACGAGACGCGGCTCGCGAGCTGCTCGGCGATGCCCTGCGCGACCAGCTGCGCGTCGATCTCCGCGTTCTTGACCTCGAGGATGTTGAGCTGGACCTGCTTGCCCGTGAGCTTCTCGAGCTCGCCGCGGATGCGGTCGGCCTCGGCACCCCGGCGACCGATGACGATGCCCGGACGCGCCGTGTGGATGTCCACGCGGACGCGGTCGCGGGTGCGCTCGACCTCGACCTTGGAGATGCCGGCCCGCTCGAGACCGGTGCTCATGAGCTTGCGGATCGCCACGTCCTCGCGGACGTAGTCGCGGTACCGCTGACCAGGCTTGGTGCTGTCGGCGAACCAGCGCGACCGGTGGTCGGTGGTGATGCCGAGGCGGTACCCGTGCGGGTGAACCTTCTGCCCCACTATCGGGCCCCTTCCTTCTGCTCACGCGGTGCGACGACCACCGTGATGTGGCTGGTGCGCTTGAGGATCTGGCTCGCACGCCCCTGCGCCCGCGGACGGAACCGCTTGAGCGTCGGCCCCTCGTCGACGAACGCCGCCGAGACGAAGAGCTCCGTCTCGTCGAAGCGCTCGCTGGCGCGGTCGGCCTTCACCCGGGCGTTCGCGACGGCGCTCTCCACAACCTTGCGGATCGGCTCGCTCGCCGCCTGCGGCGCGAACTTCAGCACCGCGACGGCCTCGGCGGCCTGCTTGCCACGGATGAGGTCCACGACGCGCCGGGCCTTCTGGGGCGTGACACGGACGAACCGCGCCTGCGCCTTGGCTTCCATTGCTGTCCTGCTTCCTTTTCTCAGACCGTCGGGGCCTGTCGTCCGGCTGACCCGGGGGTCAGCGGCGACGGCCCTTCTTGTCGTCCTTCACGTGGCCGCGGAAGGTTCGCGTGGGAGCGAACTCGCCGAGCTTGTGGCCGACCATCGCCTCGGTGACGAAGACCGGGGTGTGCTTCCGGCCGTCGTGCACGGCAAAGGTGTGACCGAGGAAGTCGGGCGTGATGACCGACCGACGGGACCAGGTCTTGATGACGTTCTTGGTCCCCTTCTCGTTCTGAGCGTCCACCTTCTTCTGCAGGTGGTCGTCGACGAAGGGGCCCTTCTTCAGGCTACGAGGCATCTGTCAGGCTCCTATCAGCGCTTCTTGCCGGTGCGGCGACGGCGGACGATCAGCTTGTCGCTCGGCTTGTTCGGGCGGCGGGTCCGGCCCTCGGGCTGGCCCCACGGGCTGACCGGGTGGCGACCACCGGAGGTCTTGCCCTCACCACCACCGTGCGGGTGGTCGACCGGGTTCATGACCACACCACGCACGGTCGGGCGGACGCCCTTCCAGCGCTTGCGGCCGGCCTTGCCCCAGTTGATGTTCGACTGCTCGGCGTTGCCCACCTCGCCGACCGTGGCGCGGCAGCGCAGGTCGACGTTGCGGATCTCGCCGGACGGCATGCGCAGCTGGGCGTACGGGCCGTCCTTCGCGACGAGCTGCACGGACGCACCGGCGGAGCGGGCGATCTTCGCGCCGCCACCGGGGCGGAGCTCGACGGCGTGGATGACCGTACCGGTCGGGATGTTGCGCAGCGGCAGGTTGTTGCCGGGCTTGATGTCGGCGCCGGCACCGGCCTCGACGACGTCGCCCTGCGACAGCTTGTTCGGCGCGATGATGTAGCGCTTCGTGCCGTCCGCGTAGTGCAGGAGCGCGATCCGAGCCGTGCGGTTCGGGTCGTACTCGATGTGCGCGACCTTGGCGGGCACGCCGTCCTTGTCGTGGCGACGGAAGTCGATGACGCGGTACGCGCGCTTGTGGCCACCACCCTTGTGACGGGTCGTGATGCGGCCGGTGTTGTTGCGCCCACCGGTCTTGGACAGCGGTCGGACCAGAGACTTCTCCGGCTGCGAGCGCGTGATCTCGACGAAGTCGGCGACGCTGGAGCCGCGGCGGCCGGGCGTCGTCGGCTTGTACTTACGGATTCCCATGGGTTAGTCCTCGATCTGCTCTCTGCGCCTCAGGAAGCCGGACCGCCGAAGATGTCGATCGTGCCCTCACGGAGGGTCACGATCGCGCGCTTCGTGTCCTTGCGCTTGCCCAGGCCGAAGCGCGTGCGACGCGCCTTGCCCTTGCGGTTGATCGTGTTGACCGAGTCGACCTTGACGCCGAAGACCTGCTCGACCGCGATCTTGATCTCGGTCTTGTTGGCCCGCGGGTCCACGACGAAGGTGTACTTGCCCTCGTCGAGGAGGTTGTAGGACTTCTCGGAGACGACCGGCGCGATCAGGATGTCGCGCGGGTCCTTCGTCACGGCGGTCACTTGGTGGCCTCCTCGGTCTCGGCCGCCTCGGACTCCGTGGCGACGGCCTTCACGCTCTTGCCCGTGGCCGGGCCGGCGAGGAACGCGGCGAGCGCACCCTCCGTGAAGACGACGTCGTCGGAGACGAGCACGTCGTAGGTGTTGAGCTGGTCCGCCGTCAGCAGGTGGACCTGCTGGACGTTGCGGAGCGACTTGATCGTCAGCTCGTCCGAGCGCTCGGTGACCACGAGGACGTGCGTGCGCTCGGTGAGCGCGGCGATCGTCTTGACGGCGGTCTTGGTCGACGGCGCGCCGTCGATGCCGAAGCCGGAGACCACGTGGACGCGGCCGGCGCGAGCCCGGTCGGACAGGGCACCGCGCAGGGCGGCGGCCTTCATCTTCTTCGGGGTCCGCTGGTCGTACTTGCGCGGCTGCGGGCCGTGGACGGTGCCACCGCCGGCGAACTGCGGGGCGCGGGTCGAACCCTGGCGGGCGCGGCCGGTGCCCTTCTGC
Organism: Isoptericola sp. NPDC060185; assembly: GCF_042728595.1. Lineage (NCBI taxonomy): Bacteria > Bacillati > Actinomycetota > Actinomycetes > Micrococcales > Promicromonosporaceae > Isoptericola > Isoptericola sp. NPDC060185. The sequence goes on from NZ_JBHWYY010000003.1 coordinate 118,437, forward strand.
TTGTACGGCTTGCGGCCACCGCCGCGGACCTCGCCGCGGGTCTTGGTGGCGTGCGTGCCCTGGCGGGCGGCAGCGAGCTGCGCGACGACCACCTGGTGGATCAGCGGGACGTTGGTGTCGATGTCGAACACCTCGGCAGGAAGCTCGGCGGAGCCGGCCTTCTTGCCCTGGGCGTCGAGCACGTCGACGGTCTGGTTAGCCATGGGGGTCACGCACCCTTCGCGGCGCTACGCACGACGACGACGCCACCCTTGGGGCCGGGAACCGCGCCCTTGACGAGCAGCAGACCCTTCTCGGCGTCGACCGCGTGGACGGTCAGGTTCTGGACGGTCATGCGCTCGTGGCCCATGCGACCGGCCATCCGCAGGCCCTTGAACACGCGCGACGGCGTCGAGGCGCCACCGATCGAGCCGGCCTTGCGGTGGTTGCGGTGGGCACCGTGCGAGGCGCCGACACCGGAGAAGCCGTGGCGCTTCATGACGCCCGCGGTGCCCTTGCCCTTGGTGGTGCCGACGACGTCGACCACGGCGCCGGCCTCGAAGGCGGCGGCAGTGATCTCCTGGCCGAGCGTGAACTCGGCGGCGTCCTCGGTCCGGACCTCGGCGACGTGGCGGCGCGGCGTGACGCCGGCCTTCTCGAAGTGGCCCTTGAGCGGCTTGGTGACCTTGCGCGGGTCGATCTGGCCGGCGGCGAGCTGGACGGCCGCGTAGCCGTCGGCGTCCGCGGAGCGGACCTGCGTCACGACGTTGGTCGGGACGGCCACGACGGTGACGGGGACAAGACGACCGGCGTCGTCCCACAGCTGCGTCATACCGAGCTTGGTGCCGAGCACCGCGGTCACGTTCTTCTGCTGGTTGGTCATATCTATCCCAGCCTCAGAGCTTGATCTCGATGTTCACGTCGGCAGGCAGGTCGATACGCATGAGCGAGTCGACGGCCTTCGGCGTGGGATCGATGATGTCGATGAGCCGCTTGTGCGTACGCATCTCGAAGTGCTCGCGGCTGTCCTTGTACTTGTGAGGCGACCGGATGACGGTGAAGACGTTCTTCTCCGTCGGCAGCGGCACCGGACCCACGACCGTCGCACCAGCGCGCGTCACCGTGTCGACGATCTTGCGCGCCGAGCTGTCGATGACCTCGTGGTCGTAGGACTTGAGCCGGATGCGGATCTTCTGTCCCGCCATGGCGTCGTCTGACTCTCTCTCTCGAACCGCTACTGTCCGACCCCCGCGCTCGGGCGTGTCGCAGTTGTTGAAACAACAGCGCGACGTACCCGGGCGCACACCGAACCGGCGTGGGGCCGTTGATTGTGGTCCGCGAGGCGGACCACGACGTTTGTCTGGCCTGTCGAGACATGTGTCCCGCGGGGCGCTCTAGCGCGTCGACAGCCGGCAACCCCGCGACCCCTCTCCGGGAGGGGATCCGCTCCAGGCGACGCGGGCCGTTCCGAAGATTCCGGACCGGCGCACGCACCGTGGTGCTACACACTGTTCGACACGAGAAAGAACGCGCCCGTGACAGGCAACCTGAACATCTTGCCACAGGGAAGCCCCTGATTCCAAGCCGGAACGGGGTTCTTCCGCTGTGACGCCGGACGCACCGGTCCTCGAGGACCAGCTGCGCCCGGGCACGCAGGAGGCCCGGACCCTGTGCGGGCCCGGGCCTCCTGCTCAGGCGATCAGCAGATCACTTGATGATCTTGGTGACACGGCCGGAACCGACCGTGCGGCCACCCTCACGGATGGCGAAGCCGAGGCCCTCCTCCATGGCGATCGGCTGGATCAGCGCGACCGTCATCTCGGTGTTGTCGCCGGGCATGACCATCTCGGTGCCCTCGGGCAGCGTGATGACGCCGGTGACGTCCGTGGTGCGGAAGTAGAACTGCGGACGGTAGTTCGAGTAGAACGGGTTGTGGCGCCCACCCTCGTCCTTGCCCAGGATGTAGACCTGAGCCTCGAAGTCGGTGTGCGGGGTGATCGAACCCGGCTTCACGACGACCTGGCCGCGCTCGACGTCCTCGCGCTTGATGCCGCGCAGGAGCAGACCGGTGTTGTCGCCGGCCTGGGCCTGGTCCATCTGCTTGTGGAACGTCTCGATACCGGTGACCGTGGTCTTCTGCGGCTCGCGGATACCGACGATCTCGACCTCGGAGTTGACGTCGAGCGTGCCGCGCTCCACCTTGCCGGTCACGACGGTGCCGCGGCCGGTGATCGTGAAGACGTCCTCGATCGGCATGAGGAACGGCTTGTCGAGCTCGCGCACGGGGTCGGGGACGTTCTCGTCCACGGCCTCCATGAGCTCCAGGATCTTCTTGGTCCACTCGGGGTCACCCTCGAGGGCCTTGAGGCCGGAGACGCGGACGACGGGCGCGTTGTCGCCGTCGAAGTCCTGCGACGACAGCAGCTCGCGGACCTCCATCTCGACGAGCTCGAGGATCTCCTCGTCGTCGACCATGTCGGACTTGTTGAGCGCGACCAGCAGGTAGGGCACGCCCACCTGGCGGGCCAGCAGCACGTGCTCGCGCGTCTGGGCCATCGGACCGTCGGTCGCCGCGACCACCAGGATCGCGCCGTCCATCTGGGCGGCACCGGTGATCATGTTCTTGATGTAGTCGGCGTGACCCGGGGCATCGACGTGCGCGTAGTGACGCTTGGGCGTCTCGTACTCGATGTGCGCGATGTTGATCGTGATGCCGCGCTGCTTCTCCTCCGGCGCGGCGTCGATCTCGTCGAAGTTGCGCTGCGTGTTCGCCGGCAGGTCGGGGTACGTGTCCGCGAGCGTCTTCGAGATCGCGGCGGTGAGCGTGGTCTTGCCGTGGTCCACGTGCCCGATCGTGCCGACGTTGACGTGCGGCTTGGTCCGCTCGAACTTGGCCTTAGCCACTGGGGTCCTCCTGGGACTTGGGTAGATGTTCCGAACGTTGCGGGTGTTGGCCGATCAAGCCTAGACCCGCGGGGCGTTGCGGCTTCCTACAGGTTGATGGTTGTGCTGGTCGTCGACCTGTGGGGGCTCACTCGCCCCGGGTCTTCTTGATGATCTCGTCAGCAACGTTGCGAGGAACCTCGGCGTAGCTGTCGAACTGCATCGAGTACACCGCGCGGCCCTGCGTCTTGGAACGCAGGTCACCGATGTACCCGAACATCTCGCTCAACGGTACCTGGGCGCGCACGACCTTGACACCGGTCGCGTCCTCCATGGACTGGATCATCCCACGACGCGAGTTGATGTCACCGATCACGTCGCCCATGTACTCCTCGGGCGTCCGGACCTCGACGGCCATGACGGGCTCGAGGATGACCGGGTCGGCCCGCTTGATGCCCTCCTTGAAGACCATCGAGCCGGCGATCTTGAACGCCATCTCCGAGGAGTCGACGTCGTGGTAGGCACCGTCGAGCAGCGTGGCCTTGACCCCGACCACGGGGAACCCGGCCAGGACGCCCTGCTGCATCGCCGACTGGATGCCGGCGTCCACGGACGGGATGTACTCGCGCGGGATGCGCCCACCGGTGACCGCGTTGGCGAACTCGTAGAGCTCGCCGTCCGCCGTCTCGAGCGGCTCGAAGGTCACCTGGACCTTCGCGAACTGGCCCGAGCCACCGGTCTGCTTCTTGTGCGTGTAGTCGATCTTCTCCGCGGCGCGGCGGATCGTCTCGCGGTACGCCACCTGCGGCTTGCCGACGTTCGCCTCGACCTTGAACTCGCGACGCATGCGGTCGACGAGGATGTCGAGGTGGAGCTCGCCCATGCCGCCGATGACGGTCTGGCCGGTCTCCTCGTCCAGCTTGACGCGGAAGGTCGGGTCCTCCTGGGCGAGCTTCTGGATCGCCGTGGAGAGCTTCTCCTGGTCGGCCTTCGTCTTCGGCTCGATGGCCACGTCGATGACCGGCTCGGGGAAGGTCATCGACTCGAGGATGACCGGGTTCGCCGGGTCGCACAGGGTGTCACCGGTGGTGACGTCCTTGAGCCCGATGAACGCGTAGATGTGCCCGGCGTGGGCCTCCTCGACCGGGTTCTCCTTGTTGGAGTGCATCTGGAAGAGCTTCCCGATGCGCTCCTTCTTGCCCTTGGTCGAGTTCTGGACCTGCGCGCCCTGCGCGACCTTGCCCGAGTACACGCGCACGTAGGTGAGCTTGCCGAAGAACGGGTGCGTGGCGACCTTGAACGCGAGGGCCGAGAACGGCTCCGCCTCGTCCGGGCGACGCTCGATGATCTTCTCCGCGTCCTTGACGTCGTGGCCCTGGACGGCCGGGACGTCGAGCGGGGTCGGCAGGTAGTCGATGACGGCGTCGAGCATGGGCTGCACGCCCTTGTTCTTGAACGCCGAGCCGCACAGGACCGGGAAGGCCTCCGAGCGGATCACGAGCTTGCGGATGCCGGACTTGATCTCGGCGATCGAGAGCTCCTCGCCACCGAGGAACTTCTCGAGCAGCTCGTCGTCGGCCTCGGCGACGGCCTCGACGAGCTCGGCCCGGTACTGCTGAGCCTTCTCGACGAGGTCGGCCGGGATCTCCTCGACCGCGTACTCCTCGCCCATCTTGGTGTCGCCGCGCCACGTGAGCGCCTTCATCTCGAGCAGGTCGACGACGCCCTCGAAGTCGTTCTCCGCCCCGATCGGGAGCTGGATGACCAGCGGCTTCGCCTTGAGACGGTTGATGATGGTGTCGACCGTGAAGTAGAAGTCGGCGCCCAGCTTGTCCATCTTGTTGACGAAGCAGATGCGCGGGACGTCGTACTTGTCGGCCTGGCGCCACACGGTCTCCGACTGGGGCTCCACGCCCTCCTTGCCGTCGAACACCGCGACGGCACCGTCGAGCACGCGCAGCGAGCGCTCGACCTCGACGGTGAAGTCCACGTGACCGGGGGTGTCGATGATGTTGATCTGGTTGTTCTTCCAGTAGCAGGTCGTCGCGGCGGACGTGATCGTGATGCCGCGCTCCTGCTCCTGCTCCATCCAGTCCATCGTCGACGCACCGTCGTGCGTCTCACCGATCTTGTAGTTCACACCCGTGTAGAACAGGATGCGCTCGGTGGTGGTGGTCTTGCCGGCATCGATGTGGGCCATGATGCCGATGTTGCGGACCTTGTTCAGGTCGGTCAGCACGTCGAGTGCCACGGTGTCTTACCCCTTGTCGGTGGAAGGTCGGAAGCCGGGCCGGAGGTCCGGCCCCCGGCCGGCTCCGGATCCGCGGACGGCCCCGGGGATCACCCGGAGCCGTCCTGAGCGCATCACCAGCGGTAGTGCGCGAACGCCTTGTTCGAGTCGGCCATCTTGTGCATGTCCTCGCGGCGCTTCACCGCGGCACCGAGGCCGTTGGAGGCGTCGAGGATCTCGTTCATCAGACGCTCGGTCATCGTCTTCTCGCGACGGGCGCGCGAGAAGTCCGTGAGCCAGCGGAGCGCGAGCGTCGTGGAACGGGCCGGACGGACGTCGACGGGAACCTGGTAGGTGGCGCCACCGACACGGCGGGAGCGGACCTCGAGAGCCGGGCGGACGTTCTCCAGCGCGCGCTTGAGCACGACGACCGGGTCCTGGTCCGTCTTGGCACGGACACCCTCGAGGGCGCCGTAGACGATCGCCTCGGCGGTGGACTTCTTGCCGTCGAGCAGGACCTTGTTGATCAGCTGCGTGACGACGGGCGACCCGTAGACGGGGTCGACGATGAGCGGCCGCTTGGGGGCCGGACCCTTGCGAGGCATCAGGCCTTCTCCTTCTTCGCGCCGTACTTGCTGCGGGCCTGCTTGCGGTTCTTCACGCCCTGCGTGTCGAGCGCGCCGCGCACGATCTTGTAGCGGACACCCGGGAGGTCCTTCACACGGCCGCCGCGGACGAGCACGATCGAGTGCTCCTGCAGGTTGTGGCCGACGCCCGGGATGTACGCCGTGACCTCGGTACCCGAGGACAGCTTGACGCGCGCGACCTTGCGGAGCGCGGAGTTCGGCTTCTTGGGGGTGGTGGTGTACACACGGGTGCACACGCCGCGCCGCTGGGGGGAGGACTTGAGGGCGGGCGTCTTCGACGCCGTGGCCTTCGTGCTCCGGCCCTTGCGGACGAGCTGCTGGATCGTAGGCACTACGTCTCCGTCGTCTTCTCGAGCTCACGAGGGCCGGCCGGCCCTCGACGGTGGTCTGTCTGGCTGGTGCGTGCCGATCGCATGCGGCACCGGCGGCCCTCACGGACCGCAACGCCACTTACCACCGGCTCGATGGCCCGGGCCCGCTCCCCCGTCCTCGCGGACGGTCCGAGCGATCTTCCCGGGGTACCTGTGCGCTCAGGTCGGCGACGCCTCCGGCAGCCGGCCCGAGCCGAGGCTCCGGACTGACAGCGGGATGCGCGCGCGACGGCACGGGCACGGCTTCCAAGATTACCCGCGGAAGCAAGCGGGGTCAAAGGAACGAGGCATCCGCTCGGTGTGACCTGCGCCCGGCCCCCCGCCGAGGTAGTTCGATTCTCGGCGAGGTGGTACGCAGCACGCCGCGCCCGCTCGGTGAGCGGACGCGGCGTACTCCCTCGCCGAGGATCGAACTACCTCGGCGCTATGGCATCAGCGGAAGTCGCCGAAGTCGAGGTCCTCCAGCGGGATGGCCTCGCCCGTGCCCATGCCGAGCGTCGGGAAGTCGATCTCGTCGTAGCCGAAGCTCGGGTAGAGCTCCGCCTTCGCCTGCTCGGTGGGCTCGACCTCGATGTTCCGGTAGCGGGGCAGGCCCGTGCCGGCGGGGATGAGCTTACCGAGGATGACGTTCTCCTTGAGGCCCAGCAGCGGGTCACGACGACCGCTCATGGCCGCCTCGGTGAGCACGCGGGTCGTCTCCTGGAAGGAGGCGGCCGAGAGCCACGAGTCGGTGGCGAGCGAGGCCTTCGTGATGCCCATGAGCTCCGGACGGCCGGAGGCCGGCTGGCCACCCTCCGCCACGGCACGACGGTTCGCGTCCTCGAAGCGGACGCGCTCCGCGAGCTCACCCGGCAGCAGGTGCGAGTCACCCGAGTCGAGCACGGTCACGCGACGCAGCATCTGCCGCACGATGACCTCGATGTGCTTGTCGTGGATGTCCACGCCCTGCGAGCGGTAGGTCTCCTGGACCTCGTCCACCAGGTGCTTCTGCGTGGCACGCGGGCCGAGGATGCGCAGCACCTTCTTCGGGTCGACGGCGCCCTGGACCAGCTGGGTACCGACCTGGACCTGCTCGCCGTCCGTGATCAGGAGGCGCGCACGCTTGGTCACCGGGTAGCGGATCTCCTCGCCACCGTCGGCCGGCGTGAGGACCAGGTGGCGCGTGCGCTCCGTGTCCTCGATCGCCACGGTGCCCGTGTACTCCGCGATAGGCGCCTCACCCTTGGGGGTGCGGGCCTCGAAGAGCTCGGTGACACGCGGCAGACCCTGCGTGATGTCCTCCGCGGAGGCGACACCACCGGTGTGGAAGGTACGCATCGTCAGCTGCGTGCCCGGCTCACCGATGGACTGCGCCGCGATGATGCCGACGGCCTCGCCGATGTCCACCAGCTTGCCGGTGGCCAGGGAGCGGCCGTAGCACTTGGCGCAGGTGCCGACGCGCGACTCGCAGGTCAGCACGGAGCGGACCTTGACGTTCTCGATGCCGGCGGCGATGACCTTGTCGATCACCACGTCGCCCGCGTCCGAGCCCGCCTCGGCCACGACGTTGCCGTCCGCGTCCACGACGTCCGTCGCGAACGTGCGCGAGTAGATGCTGGTCTCGACGCGCGGGTGCGGCACCAGCACGTCGCCGATGCGCTCGGCGACGGGCAGCGTGAGGCCGCGCTCGGTGCCGCAGTCCTCCTCGCGGATGATGACGTCCTGCGACACGTCGACGAGACGACGGGTCAGGTAGCCGGAGTCCGCGGTACGCAGCGCCGTGTCGGCCAGGCCCTTGCGGGCACCGTGCGAGGCGATGAAGTACTCGAGGACGGACAGGCCCTCGCGGTAGTTGGACTTGATCGGGCGGGGGATGATCTCGCCCTTCGGGTTCGCCACGAGGCCGCGCATACCGGCGATCTGACGGACCTGCATCCAGTTACCACGGGCGCCCGAGGACACCATGCGGTACAGCGTGTTCCGCGAGTTGCTCTCGAGGTTCTCGCGCATGACCGACGCGATCTTGTCGGTGGCCTGCGTCCAGATCTCGATGAGCTCCTGGCGACGCTCGTCGTCGGTGATCAGACCCTTGTCGAACTGGTCCTGCACCTTGAGCGCGCGCTGCTCGTGCTCGTCGAGGATCGTGTCCTTGACCGCCGGCATCGCCACGTCCGAGATCGCGATCGTGACGCCCGAGCGCGTGGCCCACCGGTAGCCGGCGTCCTTCAGCGCGTCGAGCGACGTCGCGACGTCGACCTTGGGGTAGCGCTCCGCGAGGTCGTTGACGATCGTCGAGAGCTCCTTCTTGCCGACGACGCCGTTCTGGAACGGGTAGTCGATCGGGAGCGCCTCGTTGAAGATCGTGCGGCCCAGGGTGGTCTCGAACAGCAGCGTCTGCCCCTGCTCCCAGCCCTCGGGGGCCTCGAAGCCGCTGGTCGGCGGCACGAGGTCGGACATCCGCAGCTTGATCGTGGCGTTGAGGTCCAGCTCGCCGCGGTCGAGGGCCATGATCGCCTCGGCCTGCGAGGAGAACACGCGCCCCTCCCCCGTCGCGCCGGGGCGGTCCGAGGTGAGGTGGTGCAGACCGATGATCATGTCCTGCGAGGGCATGGTCACCGGACGGCCGTCCGACGGCTTGAGGATGTTGTTGCTCGAGAGCATGAGGATGCGGGCCTCGGCCTGCGCCTCCGCGCTCAGGGGCAGGTGGACCGCCATCTGGTCGCCGTCGAAGTCCGCGTTGAACGCGGCGCACACGAGCGGGTGCAGGTGGATGGCCTTGCCCTCGACGAGCTGCGGCTCGAACGCCTGGATGCCGAGGCGGTGCAGGGTGGGGGCACGGTTCAGCAGCACCGGGTGCTCCTGGATGACCTCCTCCAGCACGTCCCAGACCTCGCCGCGGGTGCGCTCGACCATGCGCTTGGCGCTCTTGATGTTCTGCGCATGGTTGAGCTCCACGAGCCGCTTCATGACGAACGGCTTGAACAGCTCGAGCGCCATCTGCTTGGGCAGACCGCACTGGTGCAGCTTGAGCTGCGGGCCGACCACGATGACCGAACGGCCCGAGTAGTCGACGCGCTTGCCGAGCAGGTTCTGACGGAACCGGCCCTGCTTGCCCTTGAGCATGTCGGAGATCGACTTCAGCGGGCGGTTGCCCGGGCCGGTGACCGGACGGCCGCGGCGGCCGTTGTCGAACAGCGAGTCCACGGCCTCCTGGAGCATCCGCTTCTCGTTGTTGACGATGATCTCCGGCGCGCCCAGGTCGAGCAGGCGCTTGAGCCGGTTGTTGCGGTTGATCACGCGGCGGTACAGGTCGTTCAGGTCCGACGTCGCGAACCGGCCACCGTCGAGCTGCACCATCGGGCGCAGGTCCGGCGGGATGACCGGGACGGCGTCCAGCACCATCGCCGTGGGCGAGTTGGTCGTCGTGAGGAACGCGTTGACGACCTTCAGGCGCTTGAGCGCGCGCGTCTTGCGCTGGCCCTTGCCCGTGCGGATGGTCTCGCGCAGCGACTCGGCCTCGGCGTCCAGGTCGAAGCTCTCGAGGCGCTTCTGGATCGCCGCGGCGCCCATCGAGCCCTCGAAGTACGTGCCGTACCGGTCGACGAGCTGGCGGTACAGCATCTCGTCACCCTCGAGGTCGGCGACCTTGAGGTTCTTGAACCGGTCCCAGACCTGCTCGAGGCGGTCCAGCTCCGCGTCGGCACGCTTGCGCAGCTGCGCCATCTCGCGCTCGGCGGAGTCGCGCACCTTGCGGCGCGCGTCGGCCTTGGCGCCCTCGGCCTCGAGCTCGGCCAGGTCGGCCTCGAGCTTCTGGGCGCGGACGTTGATGTCGTTGTCGCGGCGGTCCGAGATCTCCTTCTTCTCCAGGTCGATCTCGTTCTGGAGGTTCGGGAGGTCCTCGTGGCGGGCCTCGTCGTCGACCCACGTGACCATGTAGGCCGCGAAGTAGATGACCTTCTCCAGGTCCTTCGGGGCCAGGTCCAGCAGGTAGCCGAGGCGCGACGGCACACCCTTGAAGAACCAGATGTGCGTGACCGGGGCGGCGAGCTCGATGTGACCCATGCGCTCACGGCGCACCTTCGAGCGCGTCACCTCGACGCCGCAGCGCTCGCAGATGATGCCCTTGAACCGCACGCGCTTGTACTTGCCGCAGTAGCACTCCCAGTCCCGGGTGGGGCCGAAGATCTTCTCGCAGAAGAGCCCGTCCTTCTCCGGCTTCAGGGTGCGGTAGTTGATGGTCTCGGGCTTCTTGACCTCACCGTGCGACCAGGCACGGATGTCGTCGGCCGTTGCCAGGCCGATACGCAGCTCGTCGAAGACGTTGACGTCGAGCAAGATGTCCTACTTCCTCAAAGCTTTTCGAATGTCCGTGGAGTTCAGCTGGTCGCTGGATCAGATCTCGTCGACCGTGGCGGCCGAGTTGGGGCGTCGGGACAGATCGATGCCCAGCTCCTCCGCGGCGCGGTACACCTCGTCGTCGGACTCCTTCATCTCGATGGAGGTCCCGTCGCTCGAGAGCACCTCGACGTTCAGGCACAGCGACTGCATCTCCTTGAGGAGCACCTTGAAGGACTCCGGGATGCCCGAGTCGGGGATGTTCTCGCCCTTGACGATGGCCTCGTACACCTTCACGCGGCCGGGGACGTCGTCGGACTTGATGGTGAGCAGCTCCTGCAGCGTGTAGGCCGCGCCGTACGCCTCGAGGGCCCACACCTCCATCTCACCGAAGCGCTGGCCACCGAACTGCGCCTTACCACCCAGCGGCTGCTGCGTGATCATCGAGTACGGGCCGGTCGAGCGCGCGTGGATCTTGTCGTCGACCAGGTGGTGGAGCTTGAGGATGTACATGTAGCCCACCGACACCGGGTCCGGGAACGGCTCGCCGGAGCGGCCGTCGAAGAGCCGGGCCTTGCCGTCGGTGGCGACCATGCGCTCGCCGTCGCGGTTCGGCAGGGTCGTCGAGAGCAGGCCGCGCAGGCCGGACTCCTCGAGGCCGTCGAACACCGGCGTCGCCACCGGCGTCCCCGGCTCCGACTTCGCCGCGACCGCGGGCAGCGTCTCCTTCCAGGAGAGGTCGTCGCCCTCGGCCAGCTCGATGTCCCAGCCGCGGCTGGCGACCCAGCCCAGGTGGGTCTCGAGGACCTGGCCCACGTTCATACGACCGGGCACGCCCAGCGGGTTGAGGATGACGTCGACCGGGGTCCCGTCGGGGAGGAACGGCATGTCCTCCTGCGGCAGGATCTTCGAGATGACGCCCTTGTTGCCGTGCCGGCCGGCGAGCTTGTCGCCGACGGTGATCTTGCGGCGCTGGGCGATGTAGACGCGCACCAGCTGGTTCACGCCGGCGGGCAGCTCGTCGCCGTCCTCGCGGTTGAACTCGCGCACGCCGATGACCGTGCCCTGCTCGCCGTGGGGCACCTTGAGGGACGTGTCGCGGACCTCGCGGGCCTTCTCGCCGAAGATGGCGCGCAGCAGGCGCTCCTCCGGGGTCAGCTCGGTCTCGCCCTTCGGGGTGACCTTGCCGACCAGCACGTCGCCCGCGCCGACCTCGGCACCGATGCGGATCACGCCGCGCTCGTCGAGGTCCGCCAGGACGTCCTCGGAGACGTTCGGGATGTCCCGCGTGATCTCCTCGGGTCCGAGCTTCGTGTCGCGGGCGTCGACCTCGTGCTCCTCGATGTGGATCGAGGAGAGGACGTCGTCCTCCACGAGGCGCTGCGACAGGATGATCGCGTCCTCGTAGTTGTGGCCCTCCCACGACATGAACGCCACGAGCAGGTTGCGGCCGAGCGCGAGGTCGCCCTCGTCGGTCGCCGGGCCGTCGGCCAGCACGGAGCCGACCTCGACCCGCTGGCCCTCGTCCACGAGCACGCGCTGGTTGTAGCTGGTGCCCTGGTTCGAGCGGCGGAACTTCGCGGCGCGGTACGAGCCGGTGGTGCCGTCGTCGTTCGCGACGAGGACCAGGTCGGCCGAGACCTCGGTGACCACACCGGGCTTGGTCGCCACGATGACGTCGCCGGCGTCGACGGCCGCACGACGCTCCATGCCGGTGCCGACCAGCGGCGCCTCGGAGCGCACCAGCGGCACGGCCTGGCGCTGCATGTTGGCGCCCATCAGCGCGCGGTTCGCGTCGTCGTGCTCGAGGAACGGGATGAGCGCCGTCGCGACGGACACCATCTGACGCGGCGAGACGTCCATGTAGTCGATCTCGGCCGGCGGCAGGTCGTCGGTCTCGCCACCCTTGGTGCGCACCAGCACGCGCTCGCGGAGGAACGTGCCGTCCACGGCGAGCTCGGTGTTCGCCTGGGCGATGATGTGGCGGTCCTCGTCGTCGGCGGTCAGGTAGACGATCTCGTCCGTGACCTTGCCGTCGGTGACCTTGCGGTACGGCGTCTCGATGAAGCCGAACGGGTTGATGCGACCGAACGACGCGAGCGAGCCGATGAGGCCGATGTTCGGGCCCTCAGGGGTCTCGATCGGGCACATGCGGCCGTAGTGCGACGGGTGGACGTCGCGGACCTCCATGCCGGCGCGGTCGCGGGACAGACCACCCGGGCCGAGGGCGTTCAGACGACGCTTGTGCGTCAGGCCCGCGAGCGGGTTGTTCTGGTCCATGAACTGCGACAGCTGCGAGGTGCCGAAGAACTCGCGGATCGACGCCACCACAGGGCGGATGTTGATCAGCGTCTGCGGAGTGATCGCCTCGACGTCCTGCGTCGTCATGCGCTCGCGGACCACGCGCTCCATGCGGGACAGGCCCGTGCGCACCTGGTTCTGGATGAGCTCTCCGACGGCGCGGATGCGGCGGTTGCCGAAGTGGTCGATGTCGTCCGTCTCGACGCGGACCTCGACCGGCTGGCCGTCGCGGGTGCCGGGGATGGTCGCCAGGTCGGCGTGCAGCGCGGCGAGGTACTTGATCGTCGCGACGACGTCCGTCACGGACAGCGTGGAGTCGGCCAGCGGCGCGTCGACACCGAGCTTCTTGCTGATCTTGTACCGGCCGACCTTCGCCAGGTCGTAGCGCTTCGGGTTGAAGTAGAAGTTCTCCAGCAGCGCGCGACCGGCCTCGACCGTGGGCGGCTCGCCCGGACGGATCTTGCGGTAGAGGTCGACGAGGGCCTCGTCCTGCGTGTGGACGTGGTCCTTCTCGAGGGTGTCGAGGATCGACGGGAAGTCCGCGAACTCCTCGCGGATCTCCGCCTCCGTGAGACCGAGGGCCTTGAGGAGGACGGTGACGGGCTGCTTGCGCTTGCGGTCGACGCGCACGCCGACGGCGTCGCGCTTGTCGATCTCGAACTCGAGCCAGGCGCCGCGCGACGGGATGACCTTCGCCGAGAAGACGTCCTTGTCGCTCGTCTTGTCGGGCGTGCGCTCGAAGTAGACGCCCGGGGAGCGGACCAGCTGCGAGACGACGACGCGCTCGGTGCCGTTGATGATGAACGTGCCGCGCGCGGTCATGAGCGGGAAGTCGCCCATGAAGACCGTCTGGCTCTTGATCTCACCGGTCGTGTAGTTCACGAACTCGGCCGTCACGAACAGCGGCGCGGCGAACGTGAAGTCCTTCTCCTTGCACTCGTCCGCCGTGTACTTCGGCGGCTCGAAGCGGTGGTTCGAGAAGGAGAGGGACATCGACTGACCGAAGTCCTCGATCGGCGAGATCTCCTCGAAGATCTCCTCCAGGCCCGACGTCGCGGGGACGTCGTTGCGGCCGGCCGACGTCGCGGCCTCGACCCGGGCCTGCCAGGCGGGGCTGCCGAGCAGCCAGTCGAAGCTCTCGGTCTGCAGCCCGAGGAGGTCGGGGACCTCGAGCGGCTCGTAGATCTTGGCGAAGGAGACGCGGCGGGAAGCGGTGCGGTTCGCGATGGCGTCGGCGGACGGAACAGAAGGGGTGCGCGAGGCAGCCAAGAGGGGTCCTTCCCTGCAGTTCGATGGCACGCTGTACGCTCTGCGAGGGCTGGAGGCGCCGGACCGCGGGAGAGGACCGTCCCAGGGGTCACGAAGACGTGATCACGGAGGGCGGGGCTTCGTCGGCGGGGAGGCGTCGGGGCACAAGCGAGCGCAAAGCGCTAGCGTAGCCAGAACTTCGTCGTTTGTCCACTCGCGCGGGCACACGAGCGGACGCCCTCGGTTCTGGGTCTTTGAGGACGTTGTCTCGGTGGCCGCCATATGCCGCCCAAGAAACGGTTGTCGGACCAGCCTAACCCGTGCTATGGCCGTCCGGCCAGGCGTCGGCGCGCGACGTCGGTCACGGCACGACACCTCCACAAGCGGGCCGCTCCCCCGCCACGTCGTTGCCGCACCGCTCGCTCGCGGCGGCAGCTCGAGCTGCCGCGCCGACGTCGTCGGGCGTGCCGGGCCGTCGTCGATGGTCAGACGCAGCGAGGCCCGCACCCCCGAAGGGATGCGGGCCTCGCGGAGCGATGCGCGGCTAGGCCGCGACGATCACTTGAGGGTGACGGTGGCGCCGGCGCCCTCGAGGGCAGCCTTGGCCTTCTCGGCCGTCTCCTTGTTCGCGGCCTCCAGGACCGGCTTCGGGGCGCCGTCCACGAGGTCCTTGGCCTCCTTCAGGCCGAGGGACGTGAGCGCGCGCACCTCCTTGATGACCTGGATCTTCTTGTCGCCGGCGGCCTCGAGGATGACGTCGAACTCGTCCTTCTCCTCGGCGGCCTCGGCGCCACCGGCACCGCCGGCGGCGGGGGCGGCGGCCACGGCGGCGACCGGGGCCGCGGCGGTGACGTCGAACTTCTCCTCGAAGGCCTTCACGAACTCGTTGAGCTCGATGAGCGTGAGCTCCTCGAAGGCGGCCAGGAGCTCGTCGGTGCTGAGCTTCGCCATGATGGCGTTCCTTTCGATCAATGTCCCGTGGCGCCTGTCGGCCGGCCACGTGATCCGGGTGGTGCGTCCTGGGACCCGGGGGCCCCGCAGAAGCAGAGGGGGTGGTGCTCGCCGCACCGCCGTCAGGCGGCAGCGGCCTCCGATTCCTGCTTCTGACGCAGGGCATCGATGACGCGAGCGGCCTGGGCCGGCTTCGCAGTGAAGGCGTAGGCAGCCTGGTAGAGCTTGGCCTTCATCGCGCCGACCGTCTTGGCCAGCAGGACCTCGCGGGACTCGAGGTCCGCGAGCTTGGTGACCTCTGCAGCGGTCAGCGGCTTCCCGTCAAGGACACCGCCCTTGATGACCAGTGCAGGGTTCGCCTTGGCGAAGTCACGCAGACCCTTGGCGGCCTCGACCGGGTCACCGGTCACGAACGCGATCGCGGACGGACCCTTGAGGTCCGCCTCGAAGGCGTCGATCCCAGCCTCCTTGGCCGCGATGGAGGTCAGCGTGTTCTTCACCACGGCGTAGGTTGCGTTGCCGCTGAGCGACCGACGCAGCTCCTTGAGCTGCGCGACGGTGAGCCCGCGGTACTCGGTCAGCACGGCCGCGTTCGAGTCACGGAACTTGTCCGCGACCTCCGCGACAGCGGCTGCCTTGTCCGGCCTCGCCATGGCAATCCTTCCGGTGGTGGTGCCACCGGTACCCGGAAAAGAAAGGAGCCCCGGCGCAGGTGCGCACGGGGCTCGGAGCTCACAGCGGACTGTGTGATCGTCGTCGTGTCACCTACGCAGGCCCCCGCACTCTTCGCGGGACTTCGGTCTTCGGCTTCCTGGGCGAGCCCGGGCAGCGTCTGACGACCGGCGGTCTTGGGTTACCCGACGATGCTAGCGCACGCAGCCCCTCGGCCCAAGCCGCGGACAGCACATTGTGACCCAGATCATGGTGCTGCTAGCTTCACCCCGCGGCTGCGTGGGGACGTCGAACATGAGCGCCCCCTCCCATGGGCCACCGAGCCCGCGTGCCATGCATCTCGTCCAACGCAACGAGGAAGGAAGCGACGATGAGCGACCCCATCACCATGGGCCACTGAGCCTGCTTGCCCCGCATCTCGTCGAGACGACACAGGGAAGGAAGCGTCGATGAGCGACCCCATCACCGTGGGCCACTGACACACCGTCGTGCCCGCCCCAGACCCCCCCCCCCGCGACCTGGTTCCGTCCCGCCCGAGGGGTGCCGACCACCGAGAACGGACAACCTTTCTGTGACTCCTGGCGACACGGCGCCGACGCTGAGGCAGATCGACCGGCGGTTCACCGCCCTCACGGCACTCCGCTGGCTCCCGTCCGGGCTGTCGGTCCCGACGATGGTCCTGCTGATGCAGGAACGCGGACTGGACGTGCGCACCGTCGGCATCCTGCTCGCGGTCCTGGCGGCGGCGATCATCGTGCTCGAACTCCCGTCGGGCGGGTTCGCCGACGTGGTCGGCCGTCGTAACTCTCTCCTGATCTGCGGATCCTTGAGCGCACTCGCCGCCCTCGGCTTTGCCTTGAGCCCCGGCATCGGCGCTTTCGCCGTGACGATCCTCGTCCACGCGGTCGCCAAGGCGCTCGACTCCGGGCCCCTGAAGGCGTGGTACGTGGACGCCGCACAGTCGCTGGATCCCGACGTGGACCTGACGCCAGGCTTCGCCCGCGCGGCGACGGCCGAGTCGCTCGGTCTGGGAGCCGGCGCGCTGCTCGCAGGCGGTCTCGTCGCCATCGCGCCGTTGCCCGCCGCGGAGGGTCCGATACTTGCCCTGTCCGTGCCGTACCTCGCCGGGAGCTGTCTGACGTTGCTGTCGCTCGGACTCGTCGCGCGCTGGGTCCACGATCCGCCGCGCCAGCGCGCCCTCGTCGTTCGCGAGATCGTGACGCGAGAAGTTCCGGCGACCATGGCGCGAGGCGTCCGCCTCGCGGTGACGCGCGGGCCATTGCGCAGCATCGCGCTCTACATAATCGCCCTCGGCGTCGCGCTGTCGGGCGTCGAGCTGCTCGCACCCACCGCGTTCTCGGGGTTCTTCGGTGGCGGCTCGGCCGCGTCCGGCTTCTACTCGGTCCTGGTGACCGCGGGGTTCGCGGGGTCGGCACTCGGTGCGTCGCTCGCACCTCGCGTCGCGCAGCTGGTCCGCGGTTCGCGCCGTGGCGCAGGTCTCGCGACGGCGGTGGCGGCACTCGGGATCTGCGGGCTCGCGGTGCCACTCGTCGGGTTCGCGGCCGCCGGGTACTTCCTCGTGTTCCTGCTCCTCGGGATCGCCAGCCCGCTCGTGGACGAGGCGACGCAGAGCGCGACGCCGTCGGACCAACGCGCCACCGTCGGCTCCGTGATGTCCCTGGCGATGCAGTCGGGCGGAGTTCTCGCGAACGTCGTCTGCGGCGCTCTCGCGGCATCGGTCGCCCTGCCCATGGGCGTGGGTGTCATCGCCCTCGGCCTGGTGCTCGGCGCCGTCGCCATCGTCACCAGCACGAGCACGAGCGGGGATCGCCGCACCCGGACCTCCCGCGAACACCCTGCAGGCGACCCTTGGACGGCGGGCCAGCCCGCCGGTCGCCCCTAGAGGACCAGCGGCCCGAAGCACACCAGCGGGACAGGCTCCGGCTCGTCCGCCACCGCCCGGGCGAGTGCCTCCCCCGGCCGTAGCCCGTCGCGCAGCCCCACGTGGAGCACCGGCATCACTCGGACGGCGACGTCGTCGCGCAGCGGCGCGACGCTCGCGATGACGGCCCGGGCACCCATGCGTAGCAGCACGCTGGTCAGGCCGAGCGGCTCGCCCCCCTGGCGGATGCTCGCGGACCCCACGTCGCATGCCGAGAGGACCATGACTGCCCGAGTCAGGTCGTGCCCATCCAGCTCGTGCGCGAACAGCGGTCCGTCGGCCAGGAGGAGGCTCGAGAAGACCGGGTTGTCCGGCTCGTGCGAGCCGTGGGTGGCCAGATGGACCACCGATGCCTCCTTGACCGCGCCTGCGACCGCCGCGCAGGTCGCCTCGCCGTCCACCAGGGTCCGCGCCGCACTCCCCCACACCCTGGCCACCTCGGCGGCCTCCGCGCCCGCCAGCCGAAGGCCGGGGCCGGCGACCGCCAGTGCCGAGCCGGCTTCCCACCCGCCATCGCCGCTGGTGACCCAGGAATTCACGACCGTCGACACTCCGCGCCGGGACGGCAGCATGGACCACGGGACCGACACCAACCGGTCCCGGGCCGCGATGTACACGGGCCCGTCGACGTCGGCGCCCCGGAGGAGTGCGTCGTCCAGCCAGGCCAGGCTCCGTGCGAGGGACTGCGAGACGGTGGCACGCAGCGGCGGGGGGAGCAACGGGTTGGACAGCGCCCCAAGGTCTGCGCGCACACGACGCGCCTGCTCGAGCGTCTGCTCCAGCGGGGCCAGGTCGAGCAGGCGCGTGCCACCCCCGTCGACCCGCACCGCGCAGACCCGGCCCTTGATCATCATGAGGTCGAGGACGGTGCGGTCCGAGCCCGCCGCCCGGAGCTCCGCACGCAGCGCGCGGGCCGAGGTGGCCTGCGGCACCCCCGCGTGGCCGTCCGCGTGCCAAGACCGTTCGCGGGCCCGGCTCTGGAGCCGGCGCGCGTCGCGCCGGAGCCGCGCCTGCTCGATCCCGGAGGTCGCGTCCCCCTCGAGCTGCCGGGCGCGCTCGGCTAGCCGGCGCGCGCTCCCCACGAGCGCGGCCATCTCAGGGTCCTCGGGGGGCTGCACCCTCCCGGACCCCGCGAAGGTGGCGCGACCGCGCTCCACCGCGTCGAAGACCGCGTCGGGACGCCCTGAGCGCATGGCCGCGTCCAGGTCCACCGACTGGAGCCGGATCCCGTGGACCGACGCGGCGGTGACCGCCTCGACGGAGCCCAGCCGCTGCCGGTGCTGCGCCAGGAGCTGGTGGCCCCTGCGCACCGCGGCGAGACCGCGGCGCCGGTCCTCGTCCGCGAACGCCGCGAGGGCCCTCACGACCTGGGCGCGCAGCTGCGTGCCCAGCGAGAGCCCCGACGGCGGCGGCAGCCGGCGCAGCCGCTCGGCCGCCACGTCCGGCCGCCCGCCGCGCACGGCCCCCTCAGCGACCACCAGGTCGAGGTCGACGGCCACGCGGTCGGCGCCCGGCAGGGCCCGCGCGCGCTCGGCGAGGCGCGCCGCGTCGTGCGCGAGCCGCAGGAACGCGCGCGGCGGCGCACCCTCGTCAACGAGCACCTCGTGCCGCGCGTCGATGGTGATCAGGCCCGCCCGCAGGTCGAGCAGGTCGTGACCGGCCCGTCGTGCCCGCCCCCGCACACGCCGGGCGACGGCCATCGCCTCGTCGTAGCGCCCCAGCCCCACCAGGCACCGGGCCTGGCCGAGCTGCGCGTCGATGAGGTCGCGCCACGCGCGGGTGTCCGCGAGGACGTCGGCGGCCATCCCGAGCGCCTCGGCCGCCTCGGTCAGCAGGCCGGCCTCGTAGAGCACCGCGGCCTTGTCCATGAGGCCGATGCCCGCGTGCTCGGGTGGCGAGCTCTCCGCCGCAGCGTCCATCGCCCGGAGCGCCGCCGGCAGATCGCCGCCCAGGTAGCGTGCGTAGCCCAGGTTGTGCTCGGCCATGAGCTCGACCGCGGTCTCCCCCACCCGGTGCGCGAGCTCCCGAGCGCGCTCGAGGTCCCTGACAGCCACGTCGAGCTCGCCGGTCTCGAGGCACAGCCAGCCCCGGTTGATGAGGACGGGCACGAGGTCCCGCTCGTCCATGATCCCCACGAGGGCCGCGTCGAGCTCGGCCCGCGCCTGGGCGAGGTCCCCCATGCGCATGAGCTGCAGGCCACGGTGCCCCTGCACCACCGCGACCATCGACTCGTCGCGAGCCCCCGACGCGAGGACCTGCGCGGCGTCGAGGAGGTCCAGGACGACGTCCCGCTCGGCGCCACGCTCGTACTCGCAGGTGGCGATCCCGACGAGGACTCGCGCGCGGGCCCGGACGACGTCCGCGCCGCCCGGGCCCTGCATCCCGTCGAGCCTGCGGAGGGCGGCGCGGTAGGTCCGCAGGGCGAGCCCGAACCGCCGGTGCGACCGGGCGCTCGTCCGTGCCCGTTCGATCTGCTCCAGCACGGCCTCGAGCCCGTCCACGCCTCACCTCATGTCGTCACCCTCGGTGGGCACCCTCCACCGACAGCCCGCCGGTCGCACCGCTGATGGCCGACCAGATCTGCTGCACCCTCGTGGGGACGAGCGTATCGGCGTCGTCCTCCGCACCCAACGCGAGGGCGTCCTGGCGCAGTGCCAGGAGCTCCCGGGCGATCTCGCCCGCCAGCACGGGGGCGGAGAAGGAGGTGCCGCTCCACGTCGCGAACCCGCTCTGGAAGCCCTCAGGGTCGATGGTCGACCGGAACTGGTCCGAGTGCCGCTCCTTGATGCGCAGCGAGGGCGTCACCGGACCGTCGAGCGTGACGGGCACGGTACTCACCACGCCGGCGCCCGGCCGCAGGCAGGTGACCCACGGCCCGTCGTTGCTGAAGAGCGCGGTGGTCCCGTCGGGGTTCAGCGCCCCCACCGTCAGGATTGGGGGCCGCTCGGACGACGTGTCCCCTGCCTCCGTGATGGTCGGGGGCACGGACCGCCGGTCGACCTCGGGGGCGAACGCTGCGGGGAACTCGGGCCGTGTCTCGCCGTCGTTCCCGGCCGCGACGACGACGGCGACGCCGGAGTCGCGGAGCTTGGCGAGCACCGCGCGGAGGGGGTGGTCCCACCGCATGTCCTCCGGGCGCTCGTGGTAGTAGCCCATGGAGAGCACGACCACGTCGACCGGCACGTACCCGTCCTCGCCCGCCAGCCCACGGTCGTGGAAGCGCGCCAGCCGGCGCAGCGAGTCGATGACGTCGGACTCCGCCACGACCCCGGACCCGCCGACGGTCCGCACGGGCAGGAGCAGCGCGTCCGGGCAGACCTGGTGCACGATGCCGGCGATGAAGGTGCCGTGCCCCGCGACGGGGTCCAGCGGCCCGGTCAGCGGCGACGTGCTCGACCCGCCGATCTCGGCGTCCTCCTCCGGGTAGCGCTGCGCGGGGTAGGTCCCTATGGGCTCCCCGTCGAGCAGTGCGTCCCGGATGACGACCCCGTTGCCGTCCGACCCGCCGTCGGCGTCGTAGGTCCCGAACCAGTCGTGCGTCCCGATGCCCGTGTCGAGCACGGCGACGACCGGGCGGGCCGCGCCGTCCGGGGTCCGCCGCATGTCGCCGTCGTCACGCACGTGGCGGGTCGGGGCGGCCCCGAGCCAGCGGACGGGAGCACGGCCGCCCGACCCGGCGACGCCGTACTCCGCGAGCCCCTCGACCGGGTGGGTCGAGAACGGGTGGGTCGAGAACGGGTGCGTCGAGAACGGGTGCGTCGAGAACGGGTGCGTCGAGAACGGGTGCGTCGAGAACGGGTGCGTGGAAAACGGGTGCGTGGAGAACGGGTGCGTCGAGAACGGGTGCGTCGAGAACGGCCGCGTCGACATGACGTGGTCGAGGCTGAGAGACCAGTCCGTCGAACGGTCGTCGCCGTCGGCCTCGAGCGCCTCCCACGCGTCGGGCTGCGCGTCCTGGCTCTCGGGGAGCAGGCGGAGCACGAAGCCGCGCTGGTCGTCCACGTCGCCGAGCAGGTCCGACGACGCGCCGTCCTCGCGGTAGTGCACCTGGAGGCTCACCCTGCACCCCTGGCGTCGTGCCTCCCGCTCCACCCGGGTCGCCTGCGCGGCGTCGTCGGGGAAGTCCACGTCGAGAAGACGAGGGCGTGCGTCGGGGGCCTCAGGTCGCCGCACCCGGTCACGCAGGCCGCGGGGCAGCTCGCCGTGCACGATCACCCGGTCAGCGACGTACCACGTCGGCTCGACCGCGCGACGCCCCGGGCGGGCGCGCAGCGCGTTCGGGTCCAGGTACCGCATCGGCGAGTCGGCCGGTCGCGGCTCGCGACCTCCCGGTCCAGTGGGCGTCTCGGTCACGGGTCCTCCTCGTCACGGGCGCGCCGGATCGGCGCAGGTCAGGTCCGGGCGCAGGTCGCGCCCGGGTTCAGAGCTCGACGACCGGGGTGGCGACGGTGAGGTCGCTGCCGTCGGGCAGTCGCACGAGCAGGCTGGTGGGGCCGCGGTCGACGGCGGTGAACGCGAAGCGGCCGTCGTCGTCGGCGGTGGTGACGCGCTCGCCACCGGGCTGGCGCAGCTCCACGACCAGGGTGTCCGCGGGAGCCACCCAGCCGTCGAGGCGCACGTGCGTGCCGTCGTCGTCGGTGGACAGCGCGATCATCACCGTGAGTCGCTCGTGCGTGAAGGTGATGGTGCGCGCCTCGAGCGGCGGGGCGTCACCGCGCACGGAGCCGACGGGCGCGTCGATCTGCTGCAGGTCCATCACCTCGGCCTCGAGGCGGGCGAGCGTCATCGCGAACAGCGACCGCTCGACGAGGCCCTCGGGCATCGGGTCCACCGCCTGCACGGCACGGCCGAGGCGGTCCAGGACGGCGACGTCACGCTCGTCCAGGGGCTCGTCCTCGCCGGGCACGGGCGCACCCCACGCGTTCTCGTGCTTCGGGTTCATGTCCACGAGGCCTCCCCTTGTTCGGTGAGGACGGCGCGCAGCTTCGCCAGGCACCGTCCCCGTGTGGCGCCGATGCTTCCCACCGGCATGCCGATCGACGCCGAGATCGCCTTGTAGTCCGGGCGGTCGGCGAGCGAGACGAGTCGCAGCAGCTCCTGGCAGCGCTCCGGGAGCTTGCGCAGCGAGGACCACAGGAGGCGGTCGCGCTCGTCGCGCAGCACCTCCGCCTCCGGGCCCGGGCCGGCGTCGGGCAGGGCCGCGGAGCCCTCCGTGACGTCGTCGGGCAGCTCCGTGCGGCGACGCTGGTCGGCGCGCCCCTTGCGGACCGCCTCCCACGCGGCCCGGCGGGCCGTCACGAGGAGCCACTTCAGCACGGCCTTCGGCTCCGCGATCGTGTCCGCGTGCCGCACCAGCGCCGCCCACGTGGACTGCACCACGTCGTCGGCGACGTCCCGGTCGACGCCCTGGGCGCGCACCGTGTGCCACAGCAGCGGGCTGGCCTCCCGGACCAGGTCGGTCAGGGCGTCGGTGCGCCCCTGGCGGAAGTCGAGGATCGCCCGCGCGGCCCGGTCGCCCAGGCTCTCGTCGGCGTCGGGCGCCCCACCGAGCGGTTCCTCAGTGGCTCGTGTCATGGCTGTTCGCACCTCGTGAGGGCTCGTCGAGAAGCCGGGGCGGCCGCGACCCGGAGTCTCTGAGCCTACGGCGTGCGCCGACGACGCGGCAGAGGCGGGTTGCATCCTCATGCAAGGTCCTCCTCCCGCGCGCGTGCGGAGCGGCGTACTCGTCATCGCCCGGAAAGAGGACGACCCGCACCGCGTGATACACGCGGCGCGGGTCGATCTCGACGGGCTCGGGTCAGCAGGCGCCCAGGTCCCGCCACACCCCCCACTGCCCGCTCTGCGCGGGGTTCTCGTTGGTGGTCCACCACTTCGCCTCGTACGTGTGCCCCTGGTAGGACACCCGGTTGCCGCCGGTGTAGACCGACGACGCGGCCCAGGCCGCCGCAGTGCAGTCGCCCGGGTCGACAGGCGGGTCGGTCGGGTCGACCGGCCGGTCGGTCGGGGGCGTGCTCGGCCCGGTCGCGAGGCGCCCGCCGACGACGTCCGCGAACGCGTAGCCGTTCGTGGCGTCCCAGTTGATCGACCAGGTCATGGCGCCGCCGATCGGGCCGTACGCCTTCGCGGGCGTGAACGCGCCGCAGCCCGTGCGCGCCTCGAGGCAGTCGAGGGCCTGCACGACGTTCGACGCGGGCTGGTACCCGCCGCCCGCGGCCCGGGACGTCGCGGGAACGCCGATGCCGACCTGGTCCGGGCGCAGGCCCATCTCGAGCTGGATGCACGACAGCGCGGTGAGGAAGTCGACCGTCCCCTGCGAGTAGACCTTCTGGTCGCACCCGAGCATCGACCCGGAGTTGTAGTACTGCGTGTTGACGATCGTGAGGATGTCCTTGATCGCCAGCGTGAGCTGGTAGTAGCCCATGCTCGTCGCCTGGTAGTCGATCGTCTGCGGCGCCATCGTGAGGATCAGGTCGGGCCCGGCCCTCGCCGAGAGCTGGTGCAGGGCGTCGGCCATCGCGGTGGCGTCGATGCCGTGCTCGAGGTCGATGTCGACGCCGTCGAACCCGTACTCCTGCATGAGCGCGTACGCGCTGTCGGCGAAGCTCTTCGCCTCCGTCGCGTTCGAGATGACGACGTTGCCCTTCTCGCCGCCGACGGACAGCACCACCTTGCGGCCCTGTGCGTGCATCGCGGCGACGTCGGCCTTGAACTGAGCCTCCGTGTAGCCGCCCAGCTCGGCGCTCGCGACCTCGAACGTGATGCCGCCCGGGGTGCCGGCCTGGTTCTCGGCGAAGGCGACCGCGACGAGGTTGTACGCCGCCGGGACCTGCGACAGGCGCAGCACCGTGGCGCCGTTGTCGAAGTTCTGCCAGTAGCCCGTGAGCCACGGGCCGCCGGCCACGGCGGCCGCCGCCGCGGGCTCCTGCGCGGCGGGGGCGGGCCCGGCGGCCGAGGCCAGGGCCCCGCCCGTCAGGGCGAGGGCGGCGGCGCCGAACGCCGCCACCAGGCCGGCCACGGCCCTCCTCGTTGCTGTTCTCACGGCGTGCTCCCTCGTCGTCGAGCGGTGCGGTCGACACGACGGTAGGCCCGCGGCCGCGTCCGACGGCATGAGGGATTCCCCGGCATCTGCGCCGGCGGGATGAGGGAGTTCGCGTACGACGACGGCCCGGCACCCTCGCGAGTGCCGGGCCGTCGTCCGTGGTTCAGCGGGTCCCTGCCGGGATCACGCCTCCTCGAGGAGCTTCGAGGTGCGCGACTGGTCCAGCGGGATGCCGGGGCCCATCGTCGTCGCCATCGTGGCCTTGGTGATGTACCGGCCCTTGGACGACGTCGGCTTGAGACGCAGGACCTCGTCCAGCGCGGCGGCGTAGTTCTCCACCAGCGCCTTCTCGTCGAAGGACGCCTTGCCGATGATGAAGTGCAGGTTCGCGTGCTTGTCGACGCGGAACTCGATCTTGCCGCCCTTGATGTCGGACACGGCCTTGGCCACGTCCATCGTCACGGTGCCGGTCTTCGGGTTCGGCATCAGACCACGGGGGCCGAGCACCTTGCCCAGGCGGCCGACCTTGCCCATGAGGTCCGGCGTCGCCACGGCGGCGTCGAAGTCGGTGTAGCCCGCCGCGACCTTGGCGATGAGCTCGTCGCCACCGACCTCGTCGGCGCCGGCGGCCACGGCCTCCTCGGCCTTGGCGGCGTTCGCGAAGACGATCACGCGGGCCGTCTTGCCGGTGCCGTGGGGCAGGTTGACCGTGCCGCGGACCATCTGGTCGGCCTTGCGGGGGTCGACGCCCAGGCGGAACACGACCTCGACGGTCGCGTCGTACTTGACCGTCGCGGTCTCCTTGGCGAGGCGAACCGCCTCGAGGGGGGCGTACAGGGCGTCGCGGTCGATCTTCTCCGCCGCGGCGCGGTACGCCTTGCTGCGCGTTGCCATCTGCTTCTCCTTCTGCAGTCGTGGTGAGCGGGTCCGCGCGGACCCTGCCACGTGCCCGGCGTCGTTCGCCGGGGCTTGGTCCGAGCCGCCCGGGCCGGACCGGACGGATCCGGTCACGGCACGGGCGGCCCGGGCGCGGATCACTCCGCGACGGTGATGCCCATCGAACGAGCGGTGCCGGCGACGATCTTCATCGCGGCGTCGATGTCGTTCGCGTTGAGGTCCTGGAGCTTCGTCTGCGCGATCTCGCGGACCTGGTCCTGGGTGAGCTGCGCGACCTTGACCGTGTGCGGCGTCGCGGAGCCCTTGGCCACACCAGCGGCCTTCTTGATGAGCTCGGCGGCCGGCGGCGTCTTCGTGATGAAGGTGAACGAGCGGTCCTCGTAGACCGTGATCTCGACCGGCACCACGTTGCCGCGCTGCGACTCGGTGGCCGCGTTGTAGGCCTTGCAGAACTCCATGATGTTCACGCCGTGCTGACCGAGCGCGGGGCCGATCGGCGGGGCGGGGGTGGCCGCACCGGCGTTGATCTGGAGCTTGATGAGGCCGGAGACCTTCTTCTTGGGAGGCATGACTCTTCCCTGTCTTTCTTGTTCGTGGGCCGACGCCGTGGGCGATGACCCGGTTGCAGTACCGCGTCCGTCAGATCTTGGCGACCTGGTTGAACGACAGCTCGACCGGGGTCTCCCGGCCGAAGATGGAGACGAGGACCTGGAGCTTCTGGGCCTCGGCGTTGATCTCGGAGATCGTGGCGGGCAGCGTGTCGAACGGGCCGTCGGTGACGGTGACCGACTCGCCGACCTCGAAGTCGACCTCGACGGGGGTCTTCGCCGCCGCGCCGGACGACGCCGCGGCGCCCTTGCCGGCCTCGGGGGCGGCCTCGACGAACACCGGCGCCAGCATCGAGAAGACCTCGTCGAGCGTCAGCGGCACGGGCTGGTGCGTGTGGCCGACGAAGCCTGTGACGCCCGGCGTGTGCCGCACGGCGCCCCACGACTCGTCCGTGAGGTCCATGCGCACGAGGACGTAACCCGGGATACGGACGCGGCGGACGGTCTTCTTCTGCGCGTTCTTGATCTCGGTCACCTCCTCCATGGGGACCTCGATCTGGAAGATGTAGTCCTCCATGTTCAGGCTCTGGATGCGGTTCTCCAGGTTGGCCTTCACACGGTTCTCGTACCCGGCGTACGAGTGGATGACGTACCAGTCGCCGAACTGTGCGCGCAGCGTGCGGCGGAACTCCTCGGCCGGGTCCTCGACGACGTCGCCGTCGGCGTCCGCGGGGCGCTCGCCCTCGGCGGCCTCGTCGGCGTTCTCGACGTCGGTGTCCTCAGCAGCGCCCTCGGTACCGGACTCCTCAGCAGCGTCCTCGGTGCCCGCCTCGGGCTCCGCGTCCGCGGGCGCGCCGAGGTCCGCCTCGACGCCGTCGGCGTCGGGCTGCGTGGGGTCGACGTTCTCCGTCTGGTCCAGCGGATCCTGGGACACGAACGAACCTGCTTTCTGGAATCTGCTTGCTTCGGTGGCGGGCGACCGGCGGCCTGCCGCGGTCAGTCGCCGAAGAGGGCGAGGACGCCCAGCCCGATGGCCCAGTCGAGCGCCGTCACGAACAGCATGACCACGACCACGAACACCAGGACGACGATCGTGTAGTTGACCAGCTCCGAGCGGGTCGGCGTGACGACCTTGCGGAGCTCCGCGACGACCTGGCGCACGAAGAGCGCGATCCGCGCGAACAGGTGCGGGCGCTTGCCGGTGGCCGACTTGCCGCCGCCGGGCGTCCCCACGGCCTCAGCCGGTGACTCGCTCACTCGCACTACCCCGTTTCGCGTTCCCGCCGCGGCCGCGCCACCTGCCGGTGACGCACCCACGGCACTGACTCTGGCGTTCCGGGGTCATGCGATGGCCCCGCTGCGCGCGGCCCCGCGGGGGATCACGCTGGCAGGGTAGACAGGACTCGAACCTGCAACCTGCGGTTTTGGAGACCGCTGCGCTACCAATTGCGCCACTACCCTTCGTGCTCGACGCCCGTCGTCCAGGCTCGAATCACCCGGAAGGGCGCGTTCGAGCATTGGCGGGCATCAACCACCGAGGGACAACTGTACGCGACGCGCGGGCGTGGGTCGAACCACCCCCGTCCACACCCGCGGCAGCCCCTCGGCACCGCCCCGCACACCCCCGCCGAGCCCGACCCGTCCACCAATCGGTGGACCACGGGTCCCCCCGTCCGGGGCTCCCGCGGGCCCCGGCACGACGGCGAGGCTCGGTGCATGGCCTCGACGACGACCCCCGCACCGGCACCGCCGCCCGCCCCCGAGGGGCGCGCCTCCGCCCGCCCTCCCGCGCAGCGCAGCACCGCGCACCGACCCCCGGACGGGGCGGCCGTCCGCGTCCGAGGGCTGGCCAAGCGCTACGGCACCAAGCAGGCCGTGGACGGGCTCGACCTCGACCTCGCCGCCGGCGAGATCGTCGCCGTGCTCGGACCGAACGGGGCCGGCAAGACCACGACGGTCGAGATCCTCGAGGGCTTCCGTGACCGCGACGGCGGCGAGGTGCGCGTGCTCGGCGAGGACCCGGCCCGCGCCGGCCGCGCCTGGCGGGCCCGGATCGGCGTCGTCGCGCAGGACTCCCGCGACCAGGCCGAGCTGACCGTGGCGGAGTCCGTGCGGTCCACGGCGCGCTACTACCCCGCGCCGCGCGACCCCGACGAGGTCGTCGCCGCGGTCGGCCTCGGCGCCAAGGCGGGGGCCCGGGTGCGGTCGCTCTCCGGCGGCCAACGACGCCGCCTGGACGTCGCGCTCGGCGTCGTCGGCGGCCCCGAGCTGCTCTTCCTCGACGAGCCGACCACCGGCTTCGACCCCCAGGCGCGGCGCACCTTCTGGGACCTCGTCCTGAGACTGCGCGAGACCGGCACCACGATCCTGCTGACCACCCACGACCTCGCCGAGGCCGCGCACCTGGCGGACCGCGTCGCCGTCGTGCGCGCCGGGCGGGTCGTGGCCGAAGGCGCCCCCGAGTCCCTCGGCGGCGCCGAGGCGCGCACTCCCCTCGTGACCTGGACGCAGGACGGCGTGCGTCGCAGCGAGCGCACCGACGCGCCCACCGCCCTCGCCGCCCACCTCATGGCGACCGCCGCGGGGGCCGACGGCGAGGTCGCCGACCTGTGCATCACCCGCCCGAGCCTCGAGGACGTGTACCTGGGGCTCGTCACGAAGGAGGACCACGCATGAGCGCCACCGTCGTCGGCACCCGGGGCGCGCCTGGCCGGGCCCGTCAGAGCGGGCGGCTGCCCGGCGTCGCGCGACTCTCGCTCGTGCGCGCCGGCCTGGAGCTGCGCCAGTTCTGGCGCGAGCGCGACGCCGTGATCTTCGTCTTCGCGTACCCGATCGTCATGCTGGCGATCTTCGCCACGGTGTTCGGCGGGCAGGACCAGGGCACCGACGTCGCCGAGATCGGCTTCGCCCAGTACTTCCTGCCCGGCATGGTCGCCACGGGCGTGGTGCTCACCAGCTTCCAGTCGCTGGCGACCTCCATCGCCGTGGAGCGCGACGACGGCACGCTGCGGCGCCTGCGCGCCACGCCGCTGCCCGCCTCGGGGTACTTCGGCGGCAAGGTGCTGCTGACCCTCGCGACGTCGGTCGTGCAGACGGCCCTGCTGCTGGCGGTCGCCGCGATCGTGTACGACGTGCCGATGCCGTCCGACGCCGGCCGCTGGGCCACGTTCGGCTGGGTCTTCGTGCTCGGCACCGCCACCGGCACCGTCTGCGGCGTGGCGTTCTCCTCGCTGCCCCGCTCCGGCCGGTCCGCGAGCGCCGTCGTGACGCCGGTGGTGCTGGTGCTGCAGTTCGTCTCGGGCGTGTTCTTCGCGTTCTTCGCCCTGCCCGCGTGGATGCAGACCCTGGCCTCCGTGTTCCCCCTGAAGTGGATCGCGCAGGGCATGCGGTCCGTCTTCCTGCCGGAGGAGATGGTGGCGCTGGAGCCCGGGGACTCCTGGCAGCACCTGGCCACCGCTGGTGTACTGGTCGTATGGCTGATCGCGGGGCTCGTCGTCGGCGTGCGCACCTTCCGGTGGCGACGTCGTGACGACGGCTGACGGCGCGGCCGTGGAGCACGCACCCGGCGGTCCGCCGGACCGGTACGCGGCGGTGGTCGACGACGGCTGGGAGCGGCAGGTCGTCTGGTGGGACCGCACGTTCGTCGCGATCGTGCTCCTCACCGCCGTCGCGCTCCCCCTCGCCGGGCAGCGCGGCGCCGCCCTGTGGATCGGCTACGCCGCGATGGCCGCGATCCTCGCCGCCTACGCCGTCTGGGGCGCGCGGGCCGCCCGGACGCGCGACCAGCGCACGGCCACGGCGTACGTCGTCGTCCTGATCTCGGGGACCGCCGTCGCGGTGGCCCAGAACGGCATCGCGACGCTGCTGCTGTTCGGTGCGTTCACCCAGCTGTGGATGCTGTTCGACCCGCCACGCCGGGCGGTGGTGGCGTCGGTGGTGCTGGCGGCTGCGACGACCGTCGGGATCGCCTTCCAGGGCGGGTTCGACGTGGCGACGCTGCTGCAGGCCGCGCCCCAGCTGGCCATCGCGCTGGCGTTCACCATCGCGCTGGGGCTGTGGGTCGCGACCACCATGCGGCTCTCCGAGGAGCGAGCCCGCCTGCTGGCCGAGCTGCGGGCCGCGCAGGCCGAGCTCGCCGAGTCGCACCACGCGGCGGGCGTGACGGCCGAGCGCGAGCGCCTCGCCCGCGAGATCCACGACACCCTGGCGCAGGGCTTCACGAGCGTCGTGACGCAGACGCAGGCCGCGACCGCGGCCCTCGACCGGGGCGAGCAGGACCGCGCGCGCGAGCGCCTGCTGCTGGTGGAGCAGACCGCGCGGGACAACCTCGCCGAGGCGCGCGCCCTGGTGGCGGCGTTCGCTCCGGTGCCCCTGCAGGGCTCGACGCTGGCCGAGGCGCTGCGCCGGCTGGCCGAGCGGTTCACCGCCGAGACGGGCGCGCGCGTGCTGCTCGACGTCGCCGGCACGGCCGCCCCCGGCGGGGCCACCGGCCACGCGGCGGCGGACGTCGTGCTGCTGCGCGCGGCGCAGGAGGCGCTCGCCAACGTGCGGCGGCACGCCGGGGCGCACGCGGTGACGATCCGGCTGACGCGCGACGCGGCGGCGGACCCGTCGACCGACCCCGCCGGCGGCGGGGAGCACGCCCCGGGCGTCCGGCTCGAGGTGACCGACGACGGCCGGGGGCTGCCCGCCGGGCACACCGACGGCCTCGGCCTGGCCGGGATGCGCGAACGGGTCTCGGCCGTGGGCGGCACGCTCGACGTCGGGCCCGGCGAGCGGGGCGGCACGCGCGTCGAGGTGCACGTGCCCGCCGGGGACGCCTCGTGAGCGGGGGCGGCACCGGCGGCATCGCGGGCGGGGCCGGCCCGGCCGCGCCCGCCGTGCGCGTGCTGGTCGCCGACGACCACCCCGTGGTGCGCTCGGGGATCATCGGGATGCTGGACGGCGAGCCCGACGTCGAGGTCGTGGGCGAGGCCCCCGACGGCGAGGCGGCCGTGGCGCTGGCCGCCGAGCTCGCGCCCGACGTCGTGCTCATGGATCTGCGGATGCCCCGGCTCGACGGGGTGGGCGCGACGGAGCGGATCGTCGGGGCGGCGCGCAGGGGCGGGCCGCACGTCGTCGTCCTCACGACGTACGACACCGACGCCGACATCCTGCGCGCCGTGGAGGCCGGGGCCACCGGCTACCTGCTCAAGGACACCCCCCGCGACCAGCTCGTCGCGGGCGTGCGGGCGGCGGCGCGGGGCGAGACCGTGCTGGCACCAGGCGTCGCGACGCGGCTCGTGACCAGCGTCCGCACGGCGGCCGAGCGGCCGACGGCGCGCGAGGCGCAGGTGCTGGGGCTGGTGGCGCGCGGGCTGTCCAACGCGGCGGTGGGCCGGGAGCTCTTCATCGCCGAGGCCACCGTGAAGACGCACCTGCTGCGGGCGTTCGCGAAGCTGGGCGTCGACGACCGCACCGCAGCCGTCACCGTGGCCCGGGAGCGCGGCTGGCTGACCTGACCAGCTCCCGACCACCAGGCCCTGACCGGGCCCGAACCGACCGGGTCGGGGCAGACTGGCGCCGTGCGCGATCTGGCGAAGCTCCCCAAGGCTCATCTGCACCTGCACTTCACGGGGTCGATGCGGGTGCCGACCCTGCGCGACCTGGCCGACGAGCACGGCGTCCGCCTGCCCGGCGCGCTGACCGACGGGGACCCGCTGCGCGTGCCCGCGGACGAGCGCGGCTGGTTCCGGTTCCAGCGCCTGTACGACGCGGCGCGCGCCTGCGTGCGGTCGGAGGCGGACATGCGGCGGCTGGTCGACGAGGCCGCCGCGGACGACGCCGCGGAGGGGTCGCGCCGGCTCGAGATCCAGGTGGACCCCACGTCGTACGCCCCGTTCGTCGGCGGCATCACCCCCGCGGTCGAGATCGTGCTCGACGCCGCGCGGGCCGCGAGCGCGGCGCACGACGTCGAGGTGGCGGTGGTCGTCGCGGCGTCGCGGATGCGGCACCCGCTCGACGCGCGCACCCTCGCCCGCCTGGCGGCCCGGTACGCCGGGGAGGGTGCGGGCGAGGTGGTGGGCTTCGGGCTCAGCAACGACGAGCGGCGCGGCGACACCACCGAGTTCGCGGCCGCGTTCCGGATCGCGCGCCGCGCGGGCCTCGCGTCCGTGCCGCACGGCGGCGAGCTGCTCGGTCCGTCGCACGTGCGCGAGGTCCTCGACGCCCTGCACCCCGACCGGCTCGGCCACGGCGTCCGCGCCGGCGAGGACCCCGCGCTGCTGGCCGAGCTCGTGGAGCGGGAGGTCGCCCTGGAGGTGTGCCCCGCGTCGAACGTCGGCCTCGGCGTGTACGCCGACACGTCCCGGGTGCCGCTGCGACCCCTGGTCGAGGCCGGCGCGCAGGTCGCGCTCGGCGCGGACGACCCGCTGCTGTTCTCCTCGCGGCTGCTCGACCAGTACGTCGCCGCCCGTGAGGTGCACGGCTTCACCGACCCGGAGCTCGCCGACCTCGCCCGGTCGTCCGTGCGCGCCAGCCGCGCGTCGGACGCCACGAAGCGCGCGATGCTGGCCGGCGTCGACGCGTGGCTCGCGGCCCCCGACCCGGCCCCAAGCGACGACGCGCTCTCATCTGCGTCTCATCAGCCCGCGGGATGATCCGGCCATGGCGGACGGCGAGCAGACGGGGCGTGGGTGGCGCGGGGCGCTGCCCTGGGTCCTGGCCGCCGTGCTCGTGGCGCTGATCGTCGCCGTCGTGGCGTCCGCGGCGTCCTCGCGG
This sequence comes from Isoptericola sp. NPDC060185, assembly GCF_042728595.1. Classification (NCBI taxonomy): domain Bacteria; kingdom Bacillati; phylum Actinomycetota; class Actinomycetes; order Micrococcales; family Promicromonosporaceae; genus Isoptericola; species Isoptericola sp. NPDC060185. Next base: position 151,218 of record NZ_JBHWYY010000003.1, read on the forward strand.
CCCGAGGACCGCGACGTCGGCGGGGTCGTCGTGGTCTCCCCGGGCCCCACGACCGGCCCGGCGACGCCGTCGCCGACCTCCTCGCCCTCGCCGTCGCCCACCTCGACCGACGACGATGACGACGATGACGACGACGACGTGGTCCCCGCGCCGCCCACGGACGACGACGAGCCCGACGAGGACGAGCCCGACGAGGACGACCCGGACGACGACGGCAGCCCGACCGGCGCCCCCGCGACCGGCGCCGCCGCCGGCGGGGGCCGCTGATGGCGCGCGGCACCGGGCCCCGGCGCGGGGTCACCGTCCGCACGCGCCTGCTGGCCGCGATGCTCGCCCTCACCGCCCTCGCGCTCGGCTTCGCGGGCGCCACCGCCTTCCTGCTCACCCACCGGCAGGTGGACGAGCGCATCGACGCCGACCTCGTGGAGAGCGCGGACGAGCTCCGCACCCTGGCGGCCTCCGGCGTCGACCCGGTGACGGGCCTGCCGTTCTCCTCCCCAGAGGAGGTGGTGGTCGCCGCCATCCGGCTCGAGGTGCCGGCCCGGAACGAGGGCGTCCTCGGGCTGCGCACCGGCAAGCGTCCCCTCGTCACCCAGCAGGAGGTGGAGGTGCGGCTGCAGGACGACCCCGAGCTCGTCGCCGCGGTCACCCCGCTCGTCGACGGCGACCGCGTGGCGCTGCGCACCGTGACCACCTCGACGGCCGACTACCGCGCCCTCGTCGCGCCGGTGCAGGCGCTGCCCGGGGCCGCGGGCGCGTCGCCGGCGCCGCCCGCCGCGCTCGTCCTCGCCTACGACCGCGGCGCCGAGCACGCCGAGACGCAGGCCGTCTTCCGCGGCTACGCCCTGGTGGCCCTCGTCGCGCTGGTCGCCGCCGGCGTGGTCGGGTGGCTCCTCGCCGGCCGGCTGCTGCGCCCCATCCGCACCCTCGCGCACACCGCCCAGCAGATCGGCGAGTCCGACCTGTCGGCGCGCATCCCCGAGACCGGCAACGACGACCTCACCCAGCTGACCCGCGCCGTCAACGCGATGCTCGACCGGCTCGAGGGGTCCTTCGAGTCGCAGCGGCTCCTGCTCGACGACGTCGGGCACGAGCTGCGCACCCCGCTGACGATCGTGCGCGGCCACCTCGAGCTCATGGACCCCGCCGACCCCGCGGACTCCGCCGAGACACGCGACCTCACCCTCGACGAGCTCGACCGCATGCACCGGCTCGTGGACGACCTCGTCACCCTCGCGACCGTCGGGCAGCCCGACTTCGTGCGGCCGTCGCCCGTCGAGCTCGGCCGGCTCACCGACGACGTCCTCGACAAGGCGCGCACCCTCGGCGAGCGCACCTGGCTCGTCGACTCCCGCACCGACGCGCGCACCCTCGCCGACGCGCAGCGCCTCACCCAGGCGTGGCTGCAGCTCGCCGCCAACGCCGTGAAGTTCTCCGCGCCCGGCAGCGTCGTCGCCATCGGGTCGCGCACCACCCCCGACGGCGCGCGGGTGCGCCTGTGGGTGCGCGACGAGGGTGTCGGCATCGCACCCGACGACCTCGGCCGCGTCTTCGAGCGCTTCGCGCGCGGCGAGCACGACGGCGAACGCCGCGACGGCTCCGGGCTCGGCCTCGCCATCGTCGCGGCCATCGCGCACGGTCACGGCGGGGACGTGAGCGTCGAGAGCGCCGTCGGGCGCGGCTCGGTGTTCACCGTCGAGATCCCCGTGCTGCCCGTGCCCGACGCCGACGCCGCGACTCCCCCGCACCTGCCGCCGGCCCCCGACGAGAGGACGACACCGTGAGCCAGATCTTGGTCGCCGAGGACGAGACCCGCATCGCCTCGTTCATCGCCAAGGGGCTGCGCGCCGCCGGGTACGCGAGCACCACCGTCGGCACGGGGCGGGAGGCGTTCGACCTCGCCTCCTCGGGTGACTTCGACCTGCTCGTGCTCGACCTCGGCCTGCCCGACCAGGACGGCTTCACCGTGCTGCGGCGGCTGCGCGAGGCCCGGGTGACGCTGCCCGTCATCATCCTCACCGCCCGCACGTCGGTCACCGACACCGTTGCCGGGCTCGAGGGCGGCGCCGACGACTACATGCCCAAGCCGTTCCGCTTCGAGGAGCTGCTCGCGCGCATCCGCCTGCGCCTGCGCGTCGAGCCCGCGGGGGAGGTCACGGTGCTCAGCCACGGCGACCTCAGCCTCGACCTGCGCACCCGGCGCGCCACCGCCGCCGGCGTCGAGGTGGACCTCTCCGCCCGCGAGTTCGCCCTCGCCGAGGCGTTCCTGCGCAACGCCGGGCAGGTGCTCAGCCGCGAGCAGCTGCTGTCCCGCGTGTGGGGGTACGACTTCGACCCCGGGTCCAACGTCGTGGACGTCTACGTGCGCTACCTGCGCAACAAGCTCGGCGCCGAGCGGTTCGTCACCGTGCGCGGCATGGGGTACCGGCTGGCCTGACCCAGGCCTGCCACCCCGGTGCCGAACAGGCGGTGGTGCACGTTCTGAGCACTCAGAACGGGCACAACCGCCTGTTCGGCGAGGGTGGGTGGGCCGGTCAGCCGGCGGACGGGGCGCTCGGGGCCGACTGCGGCGTCACCGGGCTGACCGGGCTCGCCGGCGTGTTCGGGCTGGCGGGCGTGTTCGGGCTCGCCGGCGTGTTCGGGCTGGCGGGGGTCTGCGGCGACGGGGCGGACTTTGCCGACGGAGCCGTCGGGGCCGTCTTCGCGGACTGCGCGGTCACGGTGGTGACGGTCGACGCGTTCTGCACCGCCGACGGGGACGGGTCCGCCGACTCGGCGGGCGCGGTCGCCGCGTTGGCGGGCGACGTCGGGTCCACCGCCGGGCCCCTGTCGTCGGCCGCCTGGACGGTGGACGCGACGACGTCGTCCGACGGCGCGCGGTCGAGCGTGCCCTGCGCCGCGGCGGCGACCGCGCCCAGGCCGACCGCGCCGAGCGCCCCGGTGACGATCCAAGCGCTGCGTGCCTTCATGGTGTTGCTCCTTCGTGTCGGCGGCGGCGTGGGCCGCCGCGATGGTCCCGGGCCTCCTGCCCGGCTGGTTCCCAGCCTTCGCGGCCCCCGTGAGACGCCGGGGAGCCGCAGGTGAGAGGTCTCTCAGAAAGTCGCCGCGTCCGCCGCGAGCCGCTCGGCGACCGCGAGGAAGGCGTCCGCGAGCGACGCGTCGTCGGCGCCCGCCGCGAGCGACGCCGCCACGGCGGCCGCGCGTGCCCGCAGGAGGGCCGGGTCCGCCGCGCGGCCGAACACGTCGAGGCAGCGCGCGACCAGGCCGTCCGCCCCGTCGTACGTGGCGGGGGCGAGCGCGGGCAGCACGGCCAGGTGCGCGACGGCGCACGCCAGGTCGTCGACGAGGTGGCCCGGGCCGAGCGTGTCGACGTCGAGCAGGCCGCCGATGCGGGGTGCGCGCCGCGGGTCGGAAGCGGACGCGGCGGGGTCGAGCAGGAGGTTCGCGGCGTGCAGGTCGCCGTGCGTCGTGACGACGGGGCCAGGGTCGCGGGTGTCGACGACGGCGCCGATCCGGGCCTCCAGCCGCGCGAGGCGCCCGGGGTCGACGCCGTGCAGCTCAGCGAGCGTGCGGAGGTAGTGGTCGAGCCGGTCCGCCCACGCCGCGCGCCGCGGGAGCCACGTGCCCTCGGCGGGGAGCCCGCGCGCGACCCGCAGGATCTCGGCCGGGTCGAGGCAGGTAGCGCGGTCGGCCGCGGGCGTCCGCGCGAGGAGGTCGGCGACGGACTCGCCCGGCACCTCCGTCAGCAGCACGACGCCGTCGTCCGACGCCCCGGGCGCGCCGAGCACCCGCGGGGCCACGACGTCCTCCGACCGGGCCAGGAGCGCGTGCCGGCGCACCAGGTCGGCGGCGCGGGAGGGCCGGACCACCTTGACGTACACGGTGCCGGCGGTGGTGCGCGCGCGGAGCACCGCGCGGCGCAGCGGCCGGTACGTGACGGTCTCCAGGGCGAGCACCTCGGCGTCCATGCCCGCCGCCCGCAGCCGATCCTGCACCCGCGCGGGCGTGGCGCCCACCGCCAGGCCGGGCAGCGCCGGGTCGTGCGGGTGCCGCCACACGTGCAGGCTCCGGCCGGCGTCGTCCAGCCGCACGACGCCCGGGCCGAGCGAGACCCCGGGGCCGGTGCCGCGCGCCCGGCGGAACGCGGACCCCGGCGCGCTCGACGCGAACAAGTGCTCGGTCGCGCGGACGGTGCCACCGTCGCCGGCCCGGCGGGCCACGACCTCGTAGGACACCGTCACCTCGGCGCCCGGGCGGGCGTGCACCTGCCGCACCGTCCAGGACTCGAGCTCGGCCCCGTCGGCCGCGAGCGCCGCTGCCAGCACGTCGGCCGCCGCGTCGCCGGCGAGCAGGTCGAGCCACGCGCGGTGGTCGTCGGGCGCGACGGCGGTCGCGGACGGCGCCGGCGCGGCCGGGGCGAGCGCGGACGGGGCGGTGAGCGTCGCGGAGGTCGGCACACCGTCATCCGACCCGGCCGGGGCGAGGGCGGCGTGAGACGCCGATGAGAGCCCTCTCATCCGGAAGCCGTGGTCCCCGGGGACCATCCCGCACGGCACCCCGGGCGGACGCGCCGGGCCACGCCGCGGCGTAGCGTGCCCGGCATGGAGCGCGGCCCCCTCGACCGTTGGCGCCCCCGGCTGTTCCTGGCGCTGGCGCTCGCCGTCGTCGTGACCTTCGGGACCCTGGGGGCGTCGCACTGGCAGCCGGGCACCCGCGACCTCGACGTGCTGGGCCTGGCCCTCGCGCTCGTCGGCCCCCTCGTGCTGCTGGCCCTCTCCCGCCGCCCCGTGCTCGCCGTGCTGCTGGCCGTGGGAGCGCTCGGCGCCTACCTCGCGCTCGGGTACGCGTGGGGACCGGTGTTCGCGGGCACGGTCGGTGTGCTCGTCATGGTGCTGCTCACGGGCCCCGCGGGGCGGGCGCGGGTGATCGCCTGGTCGGGGGCGCTGCTCATGTGGGGCGCCGTCGTGGGTGCCACCGCCCTGCGCGACGACGCGCCCCGCTCGGCCGCCCTCCTCGGCGGGGCCGCATGGACCGCCGTCGCGCTGCTGATCGCCACCGGCATCCGCGAGCGGGTCGCGCGCGCCACGGCGCTGCGCGCCGCCCGCGCCGACCGGGAGCGTACGGCCGTGGCGACGGAGCGGCTGCGCATCGCGCGCGAGCTGCACGACGTCCTCGCGCACTCCCTGTCCGCGATCAACGTGCAGGCCGGCGTGGGCCTGCACCTGCTGGACCGCGACACCGAGCAGGCCCGCTCCGCGCTCGCGTCCATCAAGGCCACCAGCCGCGACGCCCTCGACGAGGTGCGCGCCGTGCTCGGCGTCGTGCGCGGCGAGGACGACGCCGCACCCGAAGCCCGCACCCCCACGTGGGACCTCGCCACCCTGCCCCGCCTGGCCGAGCCGCTGCGCGCCCGCGGCGTCGACGTCCGCTTCGACGTCGAGCCGAGTCTCCTGGGCGACGGCGCCGTGCCCGCGCACCTCGCGGGCGTCGCGTACCGGGTGGTGCAGGAGGCCCTCACCAACGTCGGCCGGCACGCCCCGCGCGCGCGGACCGTCGTGGTGCGCGCGGCACGGGGACGCGGCGGCCTGACGGTGACGGTGACGGACGACGGCGGACCGTCGGGCGCCGGCGACGAGGTCCTCGCCGGATACGGTCTGCGGGGCATGCGCGAACGGGTCGAGGGCGCCGGGGGCGCGCTGCACGCCGGGCCACGGTCCCCGGCCGACGGCGCCGGGTTCCTCGTCGACGCCACGATCCCCCTGCCCGACCACCCCGTGCCCGACAACCCCACGGAGGACGCATGATCCGCGTGCTGCTGGCCGACGACCAGGCGCTGGTGCGCGGCGGGTTCCGCGCCCTGCTCGACGCCGAGGACGACATGACGGTGGTGGGCGAGGCCGCCACCGGCGACGAGGCCGTGCGCCTGACGCTGGAGCTGCTGCCCGACGTCGTCCTGATGGACGTGCGGATGCCCGGCGCGGACGGCCTGGAGGCCACGCGCCGCATCGTCGCCGACCCGGGCACGGGCGGCGTGCACGTCGTGGTGGTGACGACGTTCGAGCTGGACGAGTACGTCGCCGAGGCGATCCGCGGCGGGGCCAGCGGCTTCCTCGTCAAGGACACCGAGCCGGCGGACCTCGTGCGGGCCGTGCGCGTCGCCGCTGCGGGCGACGCCCTCCTGTCCCCCGGCGTCACCCGCCGCCTGCTGGCCCGCGTGGCCGACGCGACCCGCCTCGTGCCGCCCCCGCCCGGCCTCGGGGATCTCACGGCCCGCGAGCGCGAGGTGCTCGTCGAGGTGGCCGGTGGGCTGTCCAACGACGAGATCGCGCGCACGCTCTACCTGTCCGAGTCGACCGTGAAGACGCACGTCTCCCGGGTGATGGCGAAGCTCGGCGCCCGCGACCGTGCGCAGCTCGTCGTGGCGGCGTACGAGGGCGGCGTCGTGCGCCCGGGCTGGTCCGGCTGACGGACCCCGCCTGCCGTGCCGAACAGGCACCTGACACCGTGACGGGCCTTCACGGAGTCCCATAACGGTGTCAGGTGCCTGTTCGGCACGGCGGGGTCGGCACCACGGGACGACGCAGGTCGGTACGCCCGGCTGACGACGCGGCCCGTGCCGGCGGGCGACGGTGGTGGTCGAGGGCCCGCACCGGGCGGACCCACCGTCACGAGGAGTCCACGATGCTCACCACTGCCACCGCGATCGCCGTCCCCGCGGCCGTCGCCGCGCACCCGTACGCCGCCGGCGGGGGGCCGGGCTGGTGGATCGTCTTCCCGATCCTGTGGTTCCTGCTGTTCGCCTCCGTGGTGTTCCTCATCGCCCGCCGTGCCCGGCGGTACGGCCCGCCGTGGACCCGTGGTGGCGGCGGGGTCTCCGTCCTGGGCGAGCGGTACGCCCGCGGCGAGATCGACGAGGCCGAGTACCGCCAGCGCCTCGCCGTCCTCAAGGAGGACCGCCGCTGACCCGGCGCGCCACCCACGCGACCGCTCGCGTCGTCCCTCCCGGCGA